>JAYYDI010000212.1:0-3996 GCA_036161055.1 Pseudomonadota bacterium | reverse complement strand
ATTTAAGAGGGTCTAATACTGAATCGTTGCTTCGACTCAATGTCGAGGCCAGAGAGAGTAAAGATATAATGAGAGAGCAAACCGAGTTGCTAGTTTCATTCTTGAAGGAGAATTGTCAATGAGTTGGTTGGGAAAGATGCTTGGCGGCAGCCTGGGTTTCGTTTTTGGCGGGCCACTCGGCGCAATACTTGGTGCAACTCTCGGGCATCATGCTTTAGATTCCGGAAGGAGCATGTCCTCAGATGAAAATCGGCAGACCCTTTTCTTTCTTGCGACCTTCTCAATGTTGGGGAAATTGAGTAAAGCCGACGGACGAGTGTCTTCGGAAGAAATAAGAGTCGTAGAGCAACTGATGGATCGGAATTTAAAGCTTTCTTCCGAAGCGAGAAAATTTGCAATTGATATCTTCAATCAAGCCAAAAATTCGAATGATCAGTTTCGAGACTATGCAGTTCAATTTTATGAGGAGTTTCGTAACTCGAGAGAAGCGCTTTTTCAGCTGATAGATCTGTTACTCACTTTAGCCAATGCAGATGGTGTCATGCATCCCGAAGAAGAAAAACTAATAGAGGAAGCGGTCGTTATATTTGGGCTAAAACGAGAATATTCTCAGCTAAAGGCACCGTATTCCGGCGGAGACGAATTTGAAAAGTCTCTTATGGTTCTTGGTGCCACCGCAAGTGAATCTTTCTCTGAGATTAAGAAAAAGTACCGTCGTTTGGCCATGAAGCATCACCCGGATAAAGTTCAAGCTCAGGGGGTCTCTCCAGAACTAATCGCGATCTCAGAAGCGCGTTTTAAAGAAATTCAGCACGCATTTGACATTGTAGAAAAGCGATTGAATTAAATCCGAATATTTCTTGTAGCATCTTCTTTGCTTCAGACCGGTATTTTGTTCGACCCGGAACCCTGCAGGGATTGTTGTCTCAAAGCGAGGTGCTGGTTAGGTTTGTGTTTTCGCTACTAGTGCTTCTTTGCAACGATATAAGGTCAACTACAATATTTCCGGCTTCGAGCAAGAACGGATCTTGTTCGGAAAGCTTACTCTCTGTTTTTTGGATATTGTCTCCTGTTAAGCTTTGTTCGCTACGATCAGGGTTCTCCATTTCGTTTTCATTTAATTTCTCTGTTTCATCAATATTCGAAAGTGATGTCAAACGATCCCGTCCTAGTGCCTCTCTTTTTTTGTTCTCTAGATTTAACCAAAAATTGTCTCGATCGTCCTTCTGTGATCTCCTCTCTGAATTCTGCAGAGAGACATAATCTGCTTTACGGGAGGTCTTTCGATAGTCATAAGCTGCGTTCTGATATAGGAACTCTGGATTCTGCTTAACTCGTTCATTATGACGCTCTCTGAGCGGAACTATGATCTGGGAGATTCCTCCTTTTCTCACATAGCGGCCAATAATCCTATCCCACGGGAGAGGTTTTTCCAGAGTGCTCTCGCCCACTATTTCTGGGTCATAATTAAATGGAAACTTAATGTCTGGGGAGATCCCTCTTTCTTGCGTACTATCTCCGGAGACCCTATAAAATTTTGCCTGCGTGAGCTTAAGTTGTCCTCTATTCAGAGGAAACAAAGACTGCACGGTTCCTTTCCCAAAGGTCGCATTTCCGACAATTATTCCGCGCTCATAGTCTTGAATCGCACCCGCAAAAATCTCAGAAGCTGAAGCGCTGAGCCGGTTAACTAGAACTGCAAGTGGACCATCATAGACCGCACCGGGGGATCTATCTCGAAGAATGTCCACTCTGTTGTTCTTCGTTCTTATCTGTACGATTGGGCCCCTATCAATGAATAGCCCTGTCAAAGTTCGTGATTCCTCTAGCGACCCGCCCCCGTTCCCTCGCAAATCTATTACGAGACCCTCAATCTGTTGAGACGTTAATTCTTCAATAAGCTTTGTGACGTCACGCGTGGTGCTCCTAAAATCCTTCTCACCTCTTTGAATTGCGTCAAAATCCACGTAAAAGGTGGGTATTGAAATTACCCCAATTTTTCGGGCCCTATGGAGTATCCCATACTCTCCGTGTGTTTTTGGAACTTCTATTTCTAAAATTTCAGATTTCGCCGTCTGCTCCTCTAGCTCTACTTTTTTCCTTGTAATGCTGATTTTTTTAGAAACAGTATTTAATTCGTTAGCAGATATTATCTCTAACGTAACAACAGTGTTTTTCTCCCCTCTAATGAGGTTGACGACGTCATCAAGCCGCCACCCGATTACATCGACAATAACACCGTCCTTTCCTTGCCCCACACCTATTATTTTGTCATTGGGTTGAAGAGATCCCGACTTGTCGGCCGGTCCAGAAGAAACCAGTTCAACTACTTTTGTATACTCGTCTTCCGTCTGAAGAACTGCTCCAATGCCTTCTAAAGACAGACTCATGTTGATGTTAAAGTTTTCGAACGTCTTAGGAGAGAGATATTGTGTGTGGGGATCGAAGCTTCTAGTAAATGAATTTATATAAATCTGGAAAACATCTTCACTGTTGGTTTGCTTAGTTCTTTTGATGCGGTTTTTAAATCTCTTGATAAGTACGTCTGCTATCTCGTTATCCTGCTTCCCAGCGAGCCGAAGGTTTATGACGCTATCCTTCAGTCGCTTGCGCCAGAAATCATCTAGATCTGCTTGTCGCAGTTCCCATTTCGCCTTTTCACGGTTAGTTAGCAAGTGCTCATCGATCGTAAAATCAAATTGATCCAAGCCTTTTTCTAACATATTAACTATTCTCTCAAATTGAGCGACGCTGAGAAAAAGATACCGATTAAAAATATGAAATGCTGGGCTTACGTCTCCTCGTTCTAACATTTCATCTAAAGCTGTTCTAAACTGCGAAAATTCTTCTATGTCTTCCTTCAGAAAAAAGCTTTTACTTGGATCTAAATTTGATACGTATTCCTGAAGTAATCTTGCGGAGGATGCATCATTGAGAATGACGTCCTGATAATGACGGTCTCGAAGTGCCGCAAGAATATTTATTGTCGTTTTTTTATGTTCCTCTAAAGGTGAAAGTGGGGCTATAGAGTTTTCCTCGAAGGTCTCTCGGTTACTTTGTTGCCTCGCTGATTTGTTCGCTAGTAAAAACTTGTTTAAAAAAGCTGGCTCTGTTTCCTTTAAGGCCAGTGATGTCGGAGTTTCAAACGTCTCAGCGACTAACGGAGCTGAAATTAACAGACAGTAGAAACCGAACAATGGAATTTTTTTGTTCATTTTTGTGAGGACCGTGATGCTCTCTCCTGAGTTTAGATGTGCTTTTAAACAGGATCAAGTTGACTTTTTGTTAGAAAAATTAGTGTTCCTGCTCAATTTTAATGGTCTCTCGAAGCGCTTTTTGGGCTGAGAGTGGACAGTGATGCCGGTTACTCGGGGATTCCCCTCCAGGTAAAAGTAAAAGCGGTTGAGTTGTTATGGACACGCTATTGAGTTTAAATAGTTGTTTTCGGTCAATAGTATTTTTCGCGTCCTTTACCTTTAGTATGGAACGGGCTATGGCCTTAAGTATCAGAGTTTACTGAGATGAAACGAAACGATTTGCGTAAATTTCTATCCTCCTCGACCTTTGCCATTGGTTTTATCGCATGTGCTATATATTTCTTTGACGTGGAGTTCTCAGAGGTATTCGGGTTTTTTATTTACTCGGGTTTGTTAGTCCTTTCGATGATAGCGCTTGCGCTGAGCATCTTCTTGGTAATGAACAAGTTTAGAAAGACCAGAAAAACGTTGCTGGATTTTAGGTCCGACAACCGAAAAAAAACATGATTTCTTTAGTTAAGATTCTTAAAAAATCGGTCTTTTCTCGGGAGATAAAGGTTATCGTAATCCAACGAGAATGCTACTGTGCGAGCCCTTCCGAAGACCTGCTCTCTGGAAATTAATCCAATATTTCTCGAATCTATGCTTGAGCTGCGGTTGTCTCCCAATACAAAGTAATAGCCATCTGGAATATTTACTCTGATAGAGGAACCGGCGTCGTCGTTCGTTTCTTTTTGGA
>JAYYDI010000211.1:0-2557 GCA_036161055.1 Pseudomonadota bacterium | reverse complement strand
GTCAGTATTTGGAACAATACTAATCCAGTCTGACTCAAGGCTCTCTAAAATATCAGATTTTATTGGGCTGACGTTTATAAATTCGATTTTCGATTGAGAGGCAGCGTACATATAATTTTTTTGTAAGTGCTGACTCAATCCGCCGGAAGTAACCTGACTGTTTTTCAAAGGAAGGCCGCCAAAAGCAACAAATAATTCCGACTTGTTGATCAAGTCCGGCCAGTTAGAGGGTTGGCTGATAAAAGATTTTTCCTGTCCAACCACGTAGGGCAGGATGACTTCAGCTGCCGCAAAACTGTAGGTGTTAACTGAACGAGTACAACCACCGATAAGATTTAGAAAGCGATGCAACTGGCCCTGTGCGTGATGAAATCTTCCTGCGCTCCCCCAGCCGTAAGAGCCCGCAAATATAGCTTCATTTCCGAAGCAACGCCTAACTCTTGTAAGTTCCTCAGCCACTAATTTTTCTGCATACTCCCAGGAGACCGGTACAAATGGCTCTCGGCCCCTACTATTTTCTGAATTTTCTTTTGATTTAAGATAACCTGCTCGAACCATTGGGGTCGGTATCCGAAGCTTATTGCGCAGGCTGCCTTTAAGATTGTCCGCTATAAGAGAGGGATCAGGATCAGCGGCAATGGGAAGAGAGGCAACTACTTCACCCCTTTCAGTTTCAACATCATAGGTTCCCCAGTGAAACGTTGTTCGCTTAGAGGACATAGATAAACTTTATTCTCATAACGAGAGACATGGTTTAAAAAAAATAATCCACAAAACATGGACTCCAAAAAGCCTAGAGAGGTGAACAATAGCTTCGCTAAGAATACCCAATTCTTTCCCTTGAGTTCGAGGCGACATCATTTTACAGGAATAGAGACCGGCCGCGTTCGGCCTGACCCATAAAGATTAACACGCATACTAGAAATCGCATGAACCAGTGCATTCGGCGATATCTTTTGTTTGCCCGTCCAAGCGATTTTAGGAAAGCGATCAAAAATTCGCTCAAATGCAAGCGTCAATTGCATCTGGGCGATCCGAGAACCCAAGCACTTGTGAACCCCGTGGCCAAACGCAACATGCTTCCCCGCGTTTTCCCGCTCTATATCAAAAACGTTGGGGTCAGGGAAAATGTCTGGATCACGGTTTGCTGCTCCGTACCAAAGCACTAACTTCTCGTCCTTTGCTATTCGCTGACCATTTAATTCGGTGTCTTCGAGCGCGGTACGGCGCATGTGTATAACAGGTGAAACCATCCGCAATGCCTCCTCAGACATCCTGGGCACTAGCGTGGGGTCATCGATAACCATTGCCCTTTGGTCCGGAAACTCTGTCATCAACCTAATTGTTCCAGATAGAGAATTTCGAGAGGTATCATTACCCGCAAATATAATGAGCAACCATGAACCATCGAGAAATTCTTGTGGAAGCAATTCATTATTTATCTTTGTTTGAGCAATTACTGAAAGCAGATCGTTTCTTGGATTTCGTCTCCGATCCGCCATTACCCTCTCTCCAAATGCAAACATCTCGTCGACAACTTTATTAAATCGGAAGGGAAACAAAGGCTCTGAGAAAAAAGTTTGCCAAGGATTCGATAAAAATTGAGAGGCCAATTCTAGGTAATGCATCCATATTTTCACCTTCGGACGATCGTTCTCGTCTACACCAAGCATTTCGCAAAGAGTGAATAGTGGGAGCTCCTGAGAAAACATTTTCACGAAATCAACTACTGGACCTTTCCTTTCCATATCATCAAGAAGCCTGTCGATCTCCAGACCAACTTTTTCCTTAATTTGTGTTACATATGCTGGGAAAAAAAACTCACTCTGTTGCATCCGCATCTCTCGATGCAATGGCTCGTCCGCATTAATAAGAGAATTCAAAGATGCCATAACCAAATTTTTTGGACGCCAATATTTTCGCTGTGGGACAGCCATATTGATTCCTCCTCGCTGGGAGGAAAAAATTTGATGAGCAAGCTCCACTTTCTTGATGTCCTCGTATTTAGTAACGCACCAAAATCCCGACACCTTTCCTCGATTTTTGTAAGGTGAAGACCACATAACCGGAGCTTTTTCCTGCATCTCTCTATACAAACTGAAGGGGTGCCCTTCGGTCCACGCAGAAGGATTCGAAAACTGAAAACTTCCAAGCATGGGATAGACAAGATCGAAGAAGGGATTCTCCTGACCCGAATCTATAAGAATATCGTCACTAATTAGTCTCAAACTTGCTCCAGGGCCCTATTTTTACACAGTCAAAGCATAGCGCTAGTTTAATCCTCAATCAAAATACTTCCCTGAAAAATTTAGTTGTAACCCAAGCAATCTAAGTAAAGGGTTCGACGCTAAGCCGACGATTTTTTTAAACACTGAATAAAAATTTGGCAGACTTGGAAACTAATGCGGCTGAGAGTTTTTGAAATGGCGGACCGGACGGGACTCGAACCCGCGACCTCCGGCGTGACAGGCCGGCATTCTAACCAGCTGAACTACCGGTCCGTAGAATGATTGGTGGGTGTTGCAGGGGTCGAACCTGCGACCTACGGCTTGTAAGG
>JAYYDI010000210.1:0-13353 GCA_036161055.1 Pseudomonadota bacterium | reverse complement strand
GTCTTTGGATTATTAATGGTAAATAGATAACCTACCGGGATATTTATCCAGAAGTTGCTGTCTTTTTTACCTGCTTCCAGCAACAAAACTGAGTGGGTTCCGCATGCTGTCAATCGATTTGCAATTGTGCACCCGGCCGTTCCTGCACCGACGATAATAAAGTCAAATTCTTTCATAGTCTTTCAGTCAGCTCTGAAACTTACACTTTTTAAACATAGGCCTATCTTCGCAACCCCTCGCTTGTGTTAATTTTTCCGAATTTGTGTTTTAAAAAAATCCCTTTTTAATAAATCAGTGCACGAGATTTTTTCTCCTCGGCTCTCACAAACTCCAGACCCTTCAATTTTACCATCTTTAAATAGTCCCTTATAAATCGCTCCGTTTTGAAGAGACAACTTTCCCTCTCCTTGAGGTTTATTTTCAGCGAATTGTCCCTCGTAGACACTCCCGTTTTTAAAAGTCGAAAGCCCGAAACCATGTTTTTGCCCGTTTTTAAAATTCCCTTTGTAGGTTTCCCCATCCGAAGAGGTGTGTTCCCCGAACCCATCCATTTGATTTTTTACAAATGACCCTTCGTAAAGATCTCCATTTGATAGAGCCAATGTACCCTTTCCCTGTTTTAATCCATTTTGCATTTCACCCATATAGATACTTGAATCCGGTGAGAATAGGGTTCCGCTTCCATGGGGTTTTCCATCTCGAAATTCGCCTATAAATCTTTCTCCATTGGCGTCAATAAAATCTCCATTCCCTGAAATGATGCCATCTGTGAATTCCCCTCGGTAAGATCTTCCATCTGACCATTGCATTTCTCCGAGTCCCTGAATTTTTCCTTTTTGAAGCTTACCGCGATAAGTTTTACCGCTGGGGTAATTAATTTCGCCCTCTCCGTCGGGTAGTCCTTTTTTAATTTCTCCTCTGTAAGAGCTCAGGTCTCGCCAAATTATCTCGCCAAAACCGGTTAGATTATCTGTGAGGGAGCCTCTGTAAATGGTGCCCTCAATATTCACTTCGCCTCGTTCGCCAATAATCTTCGAGACAGAAGGTGTTGTTTGGGAGCCTTTTCGGTTGCTTTGTGTTTTTGTTATGTGGTCTAACTGGAGGAAGACTCCCGCTAAGGTTAAAAAAAAACCGAAAGTGATTCCAAGGTAGTGCTTATAGGTCAGAGCTCCGAGGAAAGCGTTGATATTTTTTTCAGCATCATGCATCAAAAAATATTACTTGCTCATAAATCAACAAGGCAAGTGATATAGTTACTTTGCCCTTGATTTAGTCAAAATTTTCGGGTTTTCAAGCTAGCGTTTCAGAAAAATTAATCGATCAAAAAGAGATACAAAGATGACAGTAGAGGTGAACGGGATCGCACATATCCAAATGACGGTGAATGATATTAAAAAAAGCTTACCTTTTTGGGAGTCGCTATGTCATTTTCTTGAAATGAAGACTTTGGTGAAAAATTCCACGACTTTATACTGCATAGGAAGCCGAACTGGGATCCTAATCAGAGAGGCCCCTGAAGAAAAAAAACTTGCGATTTTTGATCAAGATCAAGTGGGGTTGCATCATTTCTGTTTCCGAGCGAAGTGTAGGGAAGATGTAGACAGTATCTATCAATTTCTGACCGAAGAGAGTGACTGCAATATAGTTCGGTCTCCCGAGGATGGCGATCATTTCGCCCCAGGTTACTATTCTATTTTGTTCGAAGATCCAGACGGAATTCGGGTAGAGGTAAATTTTGTTCCTGGAAAAGGGCATTTCGGCGGGGAGGGAAGGTTGGCTCCTGGCGGCCCCGGTCCATCAGCAGTATATGGCAAAGGTGGAATCTAGTTTTTCAAAGCGTTCAGCGCAGATCTTCTGCAGGTGGATGAAATTATAAAATAGTGGTTCCCTTCCTGCAGTTCGTGCTATTAATAGAAACCTAACGAAATATCTAAAAAAAGCAGCTTAGTGGGTTTGCATTGAATAATAAAAAAGACTTCGATCTTACTCCATTTTATCGATCATACGCTCTTTCGCTTTTCCTGTTGGTTTACATCGTCAATTTTATTGATCGACAAATTTTTTCAATACTAATTGAACCGATAAGGGCTGAAATTTCATTGTCCGACACGCAGCTTGGTTTGCTAGGAGGAATAGCTTTTGCAATCTTTTATACGTTTGCTGGAATCCCAATAGCGAGATGGGCAGATGTAGGGGTTAGAAAGAATATTGTGTCTCTCGCGATAGTCATCTGGAGCGTGATGACCGTATTTACCTCGACTGCAAGGAATTTCGGAATGTTGCTGATCGCGAGGATTGGTGTAGGAATTGGAGAAGCCGGTTGCTCTCCGCCCATCCACTCATTGATTGCTGATTTTTACCCTGAACGAAAGAGAGCCACAGCCTTATCAATCTACTCTTTGGGTATCCCGATCGGGGGCGCACTTGGAACCTTGATTGGTGGCTGGGTGGGCGAGTATTTTGGCTGGAGAATGGCTTTTTTAGTCGTAGGGTTCCCTGGGATATTGCTGGCGCTCATTTTTTTTCTAACTGTAAAAGAGCCTCCCAGAGGTTATTCAGAACCTGGAGGGATTCCACAGAAAAAGGAAAAAGTGCCGCTAAGAGCGACTCTGAAATTTATGTGGGAATTGAGATCTTTTCGACACATGTCTTTCGCGGGGGCTCTTCATGCTTTTGTAGGGTATGGAGTCGCTTTGTTTCTGCCTTCATTTTTTATGCGTGTTCATGGTTTCGGGCTTGCCGAAACATCTACCTATCTTTTTTTTATTGGGTTAACTGGCGTCATCGGCACCTACTTGGGTGGCTATTTAAGCGATAGATTGGGAGCGAGAGATAGACGCTGGTATTTATGGGTTCCAGGAATGGCGACGATTATTTCTGTCCCCTTCGCCGCACTTTTTTACACCACTGGTGACCCTTTTTTAGCGCTCTTCCTTGCAATTCCTGGAGCCATTTTGGGACCAATGTACCTTGGTCCAACTTTCGCAGTCACACAAACTCTTTCACCTTTGGTTATGCGAAGCCTTGCCTCGGCGATCTTACTATTCATTCTAAATTTAATAGGGTTAGGTTTAGGTCCGTTATTTGCTGGATTTCTATCAGATCTTTTGAGACCAGATTTTGGGGAAGAGTCTATTAGATATTCGCTACTGATGTTAGCGGTGATTGGCAACCTTTGGTCTGCTTTTCATTATTATCTCGGATCAAGAACCCTGAGTGCAGATCTAAAAGCAAAAGAATCGTTTGATGGCTAATTCTATTAAAAGAGAAAAAAGGAGATAAATGAATATTTGGTTAATTACATTAGGGTTAGGTTTTTTATTTCACGGTCTTCTAATCTTGTGGGTAGGGAAGCTCCCTTGGGCTTTTCGGACAGCAAGAAAGCCGAATTTTGAAAGAGGCTCTCCCGAAGCCTTTCAAATATTTTGGTTGGACCAATACAGTTACATTGGACTTACCCTGAGTATCTTTGGATTAGCTCAAGTGTTTTATGGAGGTATTTACTGATGGAAGCGCTATCCGCCCCGACCTCTAGCTTATACATTGGCCTGCATGGTCTCTTTGCCGTTTTTCTTGCTAACTTTGTTTTATATATCAGGCTTCGAAGTGACAAAGTTCCTGACTGGCAGCCAGACGCGGTTCTAAGAGTCCAAGCTAATTTCGTTGAAAATGTTCCCTTGGCTTTGCTCTTGCTCTTTTTAATAGACGTTCAGGGGGCGCCGTCAGAATTTATCCATTTGTTTGGATCAGCCCTTTTTCTTTCGAGGATAATGCACGCCTATGGGCTTGGACGGATAGAGGGAGCGAATTATCCCCGCCTAATTGGCGCTCAAGGGACGTTTTTAATTATCTCGATTTTATCATTCGTTTGTGTTGCCATTTTTTTTGGATTGGTCTAAATGACATAACCATCTCCTGAGGCTCGAACGGTGATGTCTGATATCGCAACGCCTTCAGGTTGATTTATTGCATAGATAATTTGATCGACGAGCGATTCCGGGTCAAGGGCGAAATACTCAATGTGGTTTATGTCCGTCATCGAAGGAGGCAGTTGTCCGGCCTCAGCAGCTTCAAATTTACTCATATATGACGCCGTATTCTGACCAAGTAACCCGGTCACTGCAGCTGGATTGATGATCCCAGCACCAAGTTTTGTTGCTGGAACTCCCGTAGGCCTGACGATAGTAACTTTGATTTTCCCTTGCGATTCAATCCTCAAGGATTCTGATAAGAATATAACAGCGGCTTTTGTGGCGCCGTACACCCCTCCTCCTGCGGTGGGATAGTTTCCGTAAATGGATGCAAGATTGACTATATGTCCCCCACCTTGTTTGATCATCTGATCGTGAACCGCAACGATCCCGTTCAAAACTCCCTTGATGTTGATGTCTATGCATCGTTCCCATGAATCCTCTGCTTTTTGATGATCAGAATAAAATGCAAGCGGCATAATCCCTGCGTTATTAATCAGTACGTCTATGGCGTTAAACTCCCCCAACGCTTTATCTGCTAGATGCCGCATTTGGTCTTTATCGGTAACATCAGTCGCTACTCCAATAATCTCTCCTCCTTGCTCCCTGACAAGTTTGGTTACTTTCCCAAGACCTTTTTGGTCGATATCGGCTGCCACAATTTTTGCGCCCATAGCTGAAATTTTTCGGCTCAGAATCTCTCCAAAACCGGCCGCAGCTCCAGTCACAATAATAACTTTTCCTTTCAGGTAATTAGGCATTTTTTCCATCCTCGTGTTCTCTAAAAATAGTACTTTAAGGTTGTAAATACTGAATCAGAGTTCAGCCCATATTCGGACCCTAAAGTGAAGTTCCCACTTGGCAATTCTAAAAAATCGCTCCCCGAAAAATGGTACCACCCTAAGTCGATGTAGAGATTTTCGGTAGCGCTCCATTCTCCTAGCAGCGAGATAAAAGACGAATTGTCTGTGAGGTTAAACACCGCGCCAAAAGAAAGATTGAATAAAGGCGAGATTTGAGCTGATATCGATGGTAATAGGTAATCTTTACCAAACAGGGTCACCCCTCCTTTCCTATATGCTATTTCATTAATTTTTCTCGGATACGCGAGGGGATCAGCTGTGCCGGCGCCGTTATGGTGGTACTCGATCTGAGCAAACAGGCTCTTTGAAAGAGCACGGTCAAGACCGAGGGAAATAAGCGTATAATGCTCATCACCTTGCACATCACCCACTTCAAACCAGAACCCAGATTTTTTTATTGACCTCTCTATCCCAAAACTGTAGAGGGTCTGCCTAGCATCTTCGATAACAGAGGCTTTCAGGTCGGCTCCATGAAAATTCTTCTGAATTCTCAGGTAGGCAGCTGAATTCTCATGTTTGCCCTTGCTTCCAAAAATAACTCCGACATCGATTTCCGACAGCTCCGAAAGGTGTCTTTGATAACGGAAAGCGTCCACACCTATTCGATATTCGGTGTTGATAGTTTGTAAGTTGAAAGGTGAGAAGATGTCAGTAGGTTTGATCATTCTTGCAGAACCGAGATCAATGCTTTGTCTGCCTATGGTCAGATCGCTATCCTCAAACTGGAATTGAACATTCAGACGATCAAGGTTTTGGAGGATTTTATTTTTTCTTTTCCTGCTTGAGAGCGTCTCGTTTAAATCGTAGGCGCGATAAGAAAAATTTCTCGACTCAAACGAAGACGAAAGTGATATTTTAGAATTTAAAATTGGAGTCAGTTCATAGTGTACTTCCCAAGTTAGATTGTTTTGGAATCCATCAAGCATAATTCTAAAGTTATTTTGTGCTTCATAGGATGTTGAAAAATCTAGATGTGGAGCTTTCTCAACTTTATTAACAAGTAGCGTAGATTTAGCGTAGCCGCTCAGTCTTATTTCCGCTAAGTTTGGCTCTGCCAACACCAAGAGAGCAAGAAAAAGAAAGGGCATTTAATGTTTCCTTTCTTTCATCTTTCTCGATTTTCCCGTCGCGAAGGTGAATTAAGCGTGTGGCGAGATCCATAATTTTTTCGTCGTGAGTAGAAAAAACAAAAGTCATTTCGAATTCTTTATTAAGGTTTCGCATCACTTCAAGGAGCTTCATTCCCGTTTTACTATCCAGGTTAGCAGTCGGTTCGTCCGCTAATATGATATCGGGTCTAGACACCATTGCTCTTGCTACTGCGACTCTTTGCTGCTGACCTCCTGAAAGCCGTGCCGGTCTGCGATCACCTAGTCCTGAAAGACCAACCATTTCGAGTATTTGCTCAACCCTCTTTGCTCTTTCTTTTTTTTCTATTCCTTGGAGCAACATAATATATTCGATATTTTCTGCGGCAGTCAAAACTGGGATCAGATTATACGCTTGAAAAATAAACCCGATATGATCTCTCCGGAAGTCCGACAGCTGGTTCCCTTTCATGGCAGCAATCTTTTGATCCGATAGCTTTATCTCGCCTTGGTCAGGCGTATCAAGCCCTCCTATCAAATGGAGCAGCGTGGTTTTTCCTGATCCTGATGGTCCTATGATTGCGGTAAACTCGCCTCTTTCTATTTCGAAGCTGATCCCGTTAACTGCCTTTACAGCAGTTTCTGCTGCGCCGTAGTATTTATATAAATTACTGGTTTTAATGATATTCATTTTTCGCATCCTAGAGTGCGCGTTGCAGTGCTTCGGTTGGTCTAATTCTTGACGCAAAAAAGGCTGGATAAATGGCTGTAATCAACGTTAATAAAATTACATACAGGGGTAAAAAGATGAACTGATCAATTGCCAGCTCAGTATATAAATTGCCGTTTCCAAACATAATCCCAGAAAACTCGAGATCTCCAAGCGGGAGACCGTTCAAGCTAAAATAATAATTTGCAAAAGCTCCAATAACCAATCCAATCACGGAACTTATGATGCCGAGAAACAAAGCCTCGAAAAGCACTAAGCTAATAACTTCCCAACGACTAGTTCCGATAGCGCTTAGTACACCAAATTCGTAGATCCGTTCATAAATAGACATAAAAAGGGAGTTGACGACACCCAAAGAGATCAAGATAAAAAGTACGAATCCAATTATGGTTGTCCCAGCACTTGTGTAATCTAACATAGCTCCGATCGAAGGATTTAACTTTAACCAGCCCGTCCACTCTATGTCTTGCGTTGGATTGTTTTCTGGGAGGACGAAATCATTATCTCGGGAGGTTGCCTCGTTTTTAAATTGAAGGACGATCTGGTGCGCGCCCTCTTCCATCCCGAGTAATGCTTGTCCGTCAGCGAGGTTGATAAATACTATTCCTTCATCTAGCTCTCTGTTTCCAAACTCAAAAATTCCTGACACTCGAAAAAGGTCTTGTGTTAATTCGTTGCTGTTGGCGTCTGCCGCAGTCAGAACGATTCTGTCACCAATCTTGACTTCGAGAAGAGCAGCCATCTTATCTCCTATTAGGAGCTCTCTTTTTTTTCCGGTGAGATAATCCCCTGTCACAATAGCGTCTTTTATTTTGCTAACTTTTTTTTCTTGCTTGGCATTGACACCATAAATGAGTCCGCCAACGGAATTATATGGAGATCCAATCATCCCGCCTGAAAGCACTCTAACGCTGAAAGCAGCAACCCTCTCATCATTATTTAATGTATCTGTGACAGTGCGAGGATTTTTCAGATAAAGATCGACGTCTAAATTTTGTCTGAAGCCCTTGAGATTTATGTGGCCTTCACCTTGCAGAGTCTTAGTGAGGCTGCCAATCATTAGCTTTTCCATGCCCCGTATTGCTCCGTCTGTAAATACTAAAACCGCTAGCCCCGAGCTTATTAAAAGACAGGTTAACAACGTTCGCCGAGTGTTTCGGAAAAGATTTCTCCAAGCTAGCTCAAAATAAAGCATCTTTAAAATCTTCCTAAAGCATCTACCGGGGTTAACCTGCTTGCTCTAATCGCCGGAAGGGCTGAGGTGAGGGTTGCAAATAAAAATACAATTCCCATCGGCACAAAAAGGACTTTAAAGGATAACTCTCCCTTTAAATGCTGAAATTCTATCCCGCCCATATCCATTGGTTCCGGAAACATATAGCCGACTTCTGAGAACCAAAAGACCAGAGGAAGTGCGACGAGGATACCTAAGAAAAGACTTAAAAGGGTTAGTAAAATTGTTTCTGTGAAAATTAGGGTTACGAGGCCCACTGCCCTAAAACCGATCGCCCTCATGACCCCAAATTCACGGGTTCTTTCAAGAACTGACATGAAAATTGTATTAAGAACTCCGATGAAGACAATGATCATGACGAGCGCTAAGAAAATCCAGTTTCCTTGTTTATCAGCTTCCATACTTTTGAAAAAAACTTCTTCAACCACTTGCCAAGGAGAAACAACAAAATCAGAAAGTGCACTCTGCAAATTTTGTGAAACTTTTTGGGCTTGAGAGATGTCGCTTATGAGTAGTGCATACTCATGCACGTTATTGTTGAGAGAAAGAAAAGCTTGCATCGTCGTGAGCGGCACGTAAACGCTTGTCTTGTCTGATGAAGATTTGCTGCCCACCGTCCCTGAAACAATGAAAATATCGTTGGCGATTGATCCGTCGGCGCCCTGACCAATAAGCACAAACTCGTCATTTATCTCTAAACCTAACTTTATCGCTAAGCTCTTTGAAATCAGAGCATGAACCTTATCGCTCGCGTCCTGCGGTTCTTTAAAAAAGCTACCTTCGGTTATTTTCTCTCTCAGCCTCGATACAGTTGGTTCTTTTTCTGGATCAATCCCGATGAGTTGCACTGGTCCAGTTTTTTCCTCACTAAACGACAACGCTGGAGAATATGCTCTTGGAGTGAAACTAATAATTCTCTGATCGGCAGAAAGCACCCGTTCAATTTTTGATTTGTCGTTAATAGATTTATATATTTTAGGTCGTGTGAGGTAATCATCTGAATGGATTTGTATGTGCCCAATATGATTCTCGGTAAATAGTTTGATCATGTTACTGTAAGAACCCTCAATCAGGGAAAGCGTTAAGGCAAAGAGAACATACCCGGCTGAGATGCTTAGCCCAGTAAGAATTGAGCGTCTTTTTTGTCTGAAAATATTCCGGAACGCGATATTAATGAACATTAATGTTCAAATTCTTTTCTTCAATGCGCGGAGTGAAAATGATTTTTCTGATACACCCTCTGGGTCAAACTCAAGTTGATTGTAGAAAAGTTTTGTGACGTAGCCCGGCTTATTTAGAGGAATCATTTCCATTGCTGAAGGCAAGAGTTTCCCCCCGAATACTTTTGGGTCCTTGTAAACCAGCTCTCTTACCTTCGTTCCATAATCATCGAAAAAGCTTTGTTTTAGGGGGAGCAGCGGATCTTTCTGGATCAGGTAGTCTATTTTCCCCCAAAGCGAAATGGTTTCTTCCTTTGGAGTTAGGATTATGAGAAAGGTTTCACTATCTATGATTAATTCTAGATCATATTCTTCTACCAGTTTCGTTTCCTGAACGAGATCATCATTAGTGAAGTCGCTACCCATCCATGAACCCATCATCATTGAGGGCGGGACTTTGATGACTTTATTTATTTTTGGAAAGAAATTCCACATTTCATTGTCCCTTCTAAGGGTGGTGATTCCTTTATCTTTTTTTGGGGATATGATCCTAAAGATTGCTCTTTCCTTCCCAAGCGTTTGTCCAAATATTTCCAGGGACCTTCTATAATGCGGCGTTTCAACCTGCATAGTCAGCGAGACCTCGCTTGAGTTTCCTCGATAGAGTTTTTCCATCTCGTTAATGATTGACTTGGCCTGATCTTCTGACCCGTTAACCACTAGCGGAAGACATAGAAGTAGCACTAGGATCTGTCTCATCTGATACCGCTCCCTTTGTGTAGCACAAGTTTGGGCTAAAAATTTTAAAAAAACTATAATATTTATAAGTTATGTGGCGCGGCGTTTCGACGCTGATTCGATGTTAGACTATCGTGTAACAGAAGAATTGTTCCTTGGGGATCGAATATGAAAAATAGAGAAATGCCGGTGATAGTTGGTGTTGGACAGGTCTCAGAAAAAGAATTTAATTTAGAATCCTCCTCCCCCGTTGCTTTGATGGCGAAGGCGGTAGCGAACAGTCTATTAGATGCCGGACTTTCTGTGGATACGATGGCCGAGGTCGATACCCTTGCGGTAGTGAAAAGTTTTAGAGAGGCAACCAAAAATTCTCCTGAGGCTTTGGCAAGGAGAATAGGAGCAGATAACGCTAAGCAATGGTTAATGCCCAACGGCGGCAATGGGCCCCAATACTTAGTAAATCGGTTCAGTGAATCAATCGCCGAACATCAATGTGATTTTGTTGTTTTAGCGGGAGCGGAAGCAATGGCAACGGCAAGAAAGATCGTGAAGACTACCGGAAATCAGCCTTCGTGGGACGAGCCCTCTTTGACTGATCCTGAATTTTTAGTAGAGAATCATGAGATGTCAACAGAGCATGAGCAAAAGCATGGGCTGTGGCTCGCACCAGGTTTTTATGCGATGGCAGAGAATGCCTATCGACACCATTTAGGAGTCCCTATCGATAAACATCAGCAGGAAATGGGACGCCTGTTCTCTCGTTTTACTGAAGTCGCTGAAAAAAGCACTCACGCTTGGTATCCCAAAAAAAGGACGGCCGAAGAGATAGCAAGTCCTTCGGCATCCAATCGGTTCGTTGCGTGGCCGTACACAAAGTATATGAACGCGATGAATCAAATAAATCAGGGGGCAGCCATTATTATAATGTCGGAAACTCGAGCCATGCGGCTTGGTATCGACAGGGATAAGTTTATCTACTTACATGGAGTTGCTGATACAATCGAAAAGCCTCTTTCGACAAGAGCAAACTTCTACTCTAGCGACGCCATGCATGTAATGGCGGAGCAGGTATTTTTCGATAGCGATTTGTCAATGTCCGATATTAGTCTTATCGATTTCTACTCCTGTTTCCCAAGCGCGGTCGAGTTTGCGAGAGACGTTTTCCGAGTCGCTAAGGACGATCCGAGGCCATTAACGGTTACTGGCGGCCTTCCTTTCCATGGCGGGGCTGGAAATAACTATGTTATGAACTCTATCGCCTCAATGGTTGAACGCTTGAGGGAGTATCCTGATAGTTTTGGTCTCGTTACGGCCAATGGCGGCTACTTCAGTAAACACTCTGCCGGAATTTATTCAACCGCAAGGAGAAAAACGAGCTGGTCACGCACCCCGCCTGAAAAATATCAGACTAAAATAGACTCAGTTCCTGACGTGCCTTTCACGGAAACCCCGAACGGAGACGCATTGGTAGAGACTTATACTGTTTTATTCGACCGAGAGAATCGGCCGAGTCAAGGGCTGGTAGTTGGAAGGTTGGGAAAATCGTTTAATACCCAAAATTGTCCCAGATTCTTTTCTATCGTTGAGGGCGACTCGTTGTTTTTGGAATCAATGACGAGGCAAGACATGATTGGTGAGAGGGGGAGAGTATATTTGAAAGATGGATTGAACAGATTTAGGTTTTTATAGCTCTGAGATAGGAAATTTGTAATTCACCTTAATTCCTCCATTATCGAATCAAATACATTTAATGCACACAAAGTGTGTACAATGCCCGCTTTATCGACGCTCTCAGAGATTAACTCGAAGGAATTTGAGTTGCATTGTGAAGTATCGAAATTTAAGTCGATGTGCTCAGAAAAGAGTTCTACAAATTCCTGCGCGTTAGCTACGGGAACAAGTCTATCGAATTCCGAATGATAAAAATTAACTTTGGTATTTGGTGCAAAAAAGTTATCGGGATTGGTGATATTGGTAAAGCTATTCAGTTCTAGTAGTCCTTTTAACTTTTCATACGCAGGATCCATCTCCAGAAATTTATCGATGAAACCTCTCGCGAGACGGTCATTTTCGATTAAATCGTCGATGAGCAAGCCGGTATCTGCGTATTGTAAAAAGCCAGGTAGAATTCTGCCGGTTGCAAAAGGTTCGCTTGTGTTAGTGTCAATCAATTCACAATACACTCTGTCCTCACAATTCCCATTTAAGTTCTCTAGTACTCCTTTGAAGGTGCTGTATAAATTGAGAGGCGCACCACCAATAAATGACTGAGAAAATTCCAAGTCTGAAAATTTGAGGGGGGCAAGGGAGAGAATAGCGACCGCACTTTGGCCGCCTTGGGAGTATCCGATTAACGTTATCTGGTTCCCGTTGTAAATGCTCGGATAAGACTCAAGCCCAAGACGCAGCAGGTCAAGGCTGTTAATTGCGGTCTGAAAACCGAGGAGATAAGCTTCGGCTTCAAGAGAGTTAGGGCCGTTGCCGTAGTTGTCTGGTGCAATAACTAAGTAGCCCCTCGAGGCAAGGTGGTTTGCGATGATGAACCAAGCGTCCTCCGGATTTAGCTCGCTAGGGGAAGAACCAGTTGCATGAGAAAGAAGAATCATTTGTCTTCTCGGGGTAAAGTTGTTGTCCGCACCTAAAACCGGGTAGCTTATTAGTCCTTTAAGATCCACACTCGAATTTCCAAACGGATCCTGTGATTCGTAAGAGACGCTCTCTGAGACGACGTCGTAGAAAGGTGCAGGATTGACTAAAGTCGACCAAAATTGATCCGCAACTCCGATAACTGGCTGCAGGATTAGATCTCGAATAAGGGCGGGCATTTCGGTTTTGGTTATCAATGCTCCATTGATATAGCTGACAAAGAGTTCTGCTATATCTTCTCGCTGGAGCACCACAGTATCTTGAATATTTAATAGCCCGGGGTTAATTGTCCCTGTTGAAAACTCATGTGAGCCCTCAAACTCACCGCGGGTGGAATCCGTTTCTCTTAGGTTGATAGCGTAGGCAGTGTTTTCCTCAAGCTGACAATCGACGATATGCTGGGTGATCTGATCGAACTCTTGAATTGAATCCTGAAGTTTCCGCAGAGTTTTTTTTAACATAGGCCTATCGCAGTCAATGAGAAATTGGCTGGTTGAATCGGCGTATGTCAAGTGCGAAATGCTCAGCGTAATGTTCTCAGGATTT
Organism: Pseudomonadota bacterium; assembly: GCA_036161055.1. GTDB lineage: Bacteria > Pseudomonadota > Gammaproteobacteria > Pseudomonadales > Azotimanducaceae > UBA9659. The sequence goes on along the minus strand of JAYYDI010000210.1, from coordinate 377 downwards.
GCGTTTGCTACAGTTGAATTTGGGATTTTTTCTAAAAAAGATATTGATTGCGAACCGGTGGCTACTTCTTCTGTGCCCACGGGCTCAGATCCTGACTCGCTGCTAGAGCCGCCCCCACAAGCCGAGAGAGCTAGACAGAGCGTTAATAAGAACAGAGGTCTGTGAGAGCTAATTGTTCTTTTTTCTCTCTGGTTCAAAAAAAAAAGAGGGAAGATTTAATCCTCCCCTCCTCGCGTTTTCCCTAACCGAAAGCTTTTTCAAAAACCTCTTCATTGAATCCGACAAGATAGGTTTTCCCGATTCTGATTGTCGGTGCCCTAAGGTTTCCGGTAGGCCCTAACATTGACTCTATTGCTTCGCTGGGCAAATTTTTTGAC
>JAYYDI010000209.1:0-9259 GCA_036161055.1 Pseudomonadota bacterium | reverse complement strand
TCAGCTCAACACAGTTTGAAATGTCTAATAGCGTGAACGTTGAGTCATTAATTAACTCAATGCCACAGGTAGTCGGTGGGGCCGACCGCTCCTCTACCTTTGGACAAGGTATCGCGACCGCGAATCTGAGGGGGTTAGATGAAAACAGAACCCTGGTGCTAGTAAACAATAACCGCCAAAACCTCTGCGATTGAATGTTGAGGAGACAACATCGTTAAAAATAAAACCTCAAAAAAAAAGGGGGGTTCGAGAAAATAGTTGCTGCTTCAAAGAGATCCCTACTGCCTTGGATAAAGGTCCAATAAAAGAGATCCGAACAGAGCTATGGTCTTTGCACAGGCAAGCTGACTGTTCAACTAAACCCGAAAAAAAGCATAACCTGGAGCGGTCCAAAAAAGGCTGGTTTTGGTCGGCGTGAGAGGATTTGAACCTCCGACCCCTTACTCCCGAAGCAAGTGCGCTACCAGACTGCGCTACACGCCGTTTTAGTTGATGGAATTTTATCTGAAAACCTCTACCGATCGAGGAATTTTGTTAAGCTCATTATACTAGATGGGAAAAATAAATGAGATCCACCATACTAAATTTTGGCTCGTGCAACATAGACCACGTCTATTCGGTTAATGAGTTTGTGACCCCTGGCGAAACCTTGTCTTCGCAAACATACCGGACTTTTCCGGGAGGGAAAGGATTCAATCAGTCAGTCGCAATTGTTCAGGCAGGAGGATCCTGCGCCCATGTCGGTCGCATTGGAAAGGACGGAGAATGGCTCAAAGCCCAACTCAAATCCTTTGGCGTTGACACTGATTTTTTATTCGTCTCGGACGAGCCAACTGGGCACGCAATAATTCAGGTCACTCCTGATGGCGAGAATGCAATATTAACCCATGGAGGTGCTAATCACACACTGACACAACTTGAGATCGATGCAGGGTTAGAAAGCGCAAAAGAAAATGACTTGGCTTTAATTCAAAATGAAATTAACAATGTGAGTTATGTTATTGAGCACGCTAAAGACAGAGGTCTTCAAGTTGCATTTAATGCCGCGCCTATAAACAAGGGTGTTGAGGGATATCCCTTAGAAGACGTGGATTTTTTGTTTCTCAACGAAATAGAGGGGGAGCAGTTATCTGGAGCCACAGACCTAAGCGGAATGTTACGTATTCTTTCTGAAAGGTTTCCGAAAACGAGGCTCATAATCACCCTGGGAAAGGAAGGCTCGTTATATCATTTTAGAGGCGAGACTCTTAGACAGAGGGCCGTTGAAGTGGAGAGAGTCATCGACACAACCGGCGCTGGGGATGCGTTCGTGGGCACGTTTCTGGCCAAATTTCTGACAAACAGAATCCCCAGAGAGGCATTTCTCGGCGCTGCTTACGCGTCGGCCGAGTGTATATCCAGAAAAGGAGCCACGATTCTTTCAGAGGTTATTTAACCTTGGCTCGCCAGCAACCTATTTTGCGCCTGCTCCCTTGTTGATTCGGTAACCCAGTTTCTCGGTTTAAAACCATCGCCGTTTTTAGGTTGTGACCTTAGAAACGATGGATCAAACGGAACCAACTTTCCGGCAATCTCATCATCAAGCGACAAATTTGCGTTTGCCATAGGTATAAAGATTTTCATAACTCCCCCTGAGTCGTTCATTTTTGTAACGAATACAGCTATCCCCTAAACCGACATTTGACAGTAAAATTAGCAAGGGGCGCGGGAAACAAAGTGAAAGACCCCTGAACTATGCTGGAGAAATGATGAAGCAAAGCTGTCTAGCAAATAGGTTTTAGCTTTACTGCTATACTATGGAGGTTTTTAGGAGGTCATATGGCAAAAATTATCGCGATCGTTGAAGACGATTCAGACCAAAGAAACAACTATGTCGACGCCATAACCAAAAAAGGATACGACGTAACTGCCTACAGCAACCGCTCTGAGGCCATAGCGGGGTTTGAAAACGAGATGCCCGATCTGGCGATACTCGATATCATACTTGGTGATGAGGTGGATGCTGGATTCGAACTATGCAGAGAACTCCTTGGAAAAAATCCAAACTTGCCGGTAATCTTCCTTACAGAGCGAATAGCAGAAATAGATAAAATCTCGGGGTTGCGGCTCGGTGCGTGGGATTATCTTCCAAAACCAATCTCACTTAATTATCTCGCCGAAAGGATTAGTTCGTTACTACGAATTAATACTGCCCGAATCGAATCTGATGGCACGGCGAAATCTGCAAAAATGGTTGGAGAAATGTCTATTGATCAGGAAGCTTTGTTGGTTTCTTGGAAGGAACAGGCAATCAATCTATCAGGAACGGAGTTTCGGATGTTAGCTAAATTGGTCCGGGTGCCTGGCCACGCTGTCTCATATGACACTCTTATGAACGCTACGATGCAATCACTAGTCACAAACAATACCATCAACACCCACATGCGAAATATTAGAAAAAAATTTGAATCAATTGACCCAAGTTTCGACTGCATTAAAAGCGAGTATGGTTACGGTTACAGGTGGGCATCCAAATAAAGATCTAAATAGGAGAGAAATCCAGTGTCTGCAAGCCACTCAAAAGGGCCTCGCCTAGGAACAAAGCTCCTAGTTTTAATGAGTTTTGCTTTTGTCGTAATACCATGGTTTAGCTACCTATACGTTTCAGAAATGGAAGACTTCCTGGTAGATAGTCAAGCGAATGCGCAACTGCTCACAGCTGAAGGAATTTCTACCCTCCTTAACGGTCGCTCGGATCTTTTTTATGACTTGCCTCTGTCCCCTGAGGGATATGAGCAGCTTTATGCTCACCCCCTGGAGACGCCTATAAGGATTGACGGTAAGGAAAACGATTGGGAGGAGGTGCTCGAATATAACATTGGGTTTGGCAACCTAATCGCAGAAGAAGAACTTGATTCCGACCCTAATCAGTTTTCTCTCGCGCTGGGAGAACATAACGACCAACTCTATGCTTTTGTTAGAATCAAAGATGACGCTTTAGTTTTTAGAGATCGAGACATATTAAGATTAGACTTGTCTGATCATCTGAGGCTAACCTTTACTGGCCAAGATAAACGAGTAAAGAACATTGTCCTTACCTCCATCGAGCCCGGAGTAACCACCGCCTATCTGATCGACAAAGATTGGCGGTACGCGATTCAAGGCGAGCCAGAAAACAGAATCCAGGGATATACGGCGAAAACAGAGGAGGGCTACGTCATTGAATTCCGTATTCCTTTGGAGCTACTCGGATCCGCTCGCCAGTTTGGGCTCGCCGTTGTAGATGTCGATGACCCCGAAAAGAGGGTGATCAAATCGATCACTGGGACGCTGCCAACTGCGGGAAACGAAGCCTACGGTCTTGTCCTATTAAAATCTCCAGAGGTCCTTCGAATTATTCAGGGCCTAGGATACTCAGGGGCAAATATTCAAGTGATAGACGCTCAGCAAAGAGTCAGGGCAGAGATAGGTAGTTATCTTTCAGATGAGTCTTTAGTGGACTCTTCGGAAGTTCAGGGCAACCCATGGTACTCTTTTATCGCCTTCGTGATGAAACCGATTTACCGAATAATCGAATCCAACTTGCCTACCTCAGAATCACCTGAGACCGACGTTTTAAGCAGAGCTCTAAGCGGAGAACCAAATTATCAACGGAGATACTCCGAGGCTGATGGAGAGATGATTGTTGCCGGGCACCCGATAATCTCGCAAAACGAAATAATTGGTACGGTCTTACTCAAACAGAATACAGAGAGAATCTTAGAACTGAGACGAGACGCTCTTCAGAGGATAGTAAATTTATCAGTAATATCCCTGATTGTTTTAGTGATTTTAGTGTTGGTGTTTTCTTTGAGGCTAGCCCGGAGAATTAGAAAATTAGGGGCCGAAGCGACAAATGCGATTGACGTTTATGGGAGACTAAAAACTAATCAACTAAAAGGAGAGACCGGATCCGGAGATGAAATCGGAGATCTTGCTAGAAGCATTTCTGGGATGTTAGAGAAATTACATCAGCACAATCAATTCCTTGAAAATATGCCAAGGACATTGCGCCATGAGATAAATAATCCGCTTAATACCTTATCTACTTCGCTTCAGAACCTTGAGAGCGATAATTCCGAAACGGGAAAGGAGAAATATCTAGAGGCAGCAAAGAGAGGCGTTACACGAATCGGGATGATCGTGCAGAACCTTGCTGATGCCGCGAGTCTTGAAGAAGCATTGGAGACAGAGGACGACATAGAAATCACTGACCTCTATGAATTAGTGAAAAATTATGTTCAGAATTGCAACGCTGTTCACTCTAATCGGGCTTTTGAATACAAAGGCATCTCTAGACCTGCCAAAGTCAAAATCGCTGACTACCGTGTTGAGCAGTTATTGGATAAGCTGATTGATAATGCCATTGATTTCTCGATCGAAGGAAGCCGAATAGAGGTTTCAATTTTTCCCTCTGAAGAGGGTTTTACTCTCGCCGTAACCAACGAGGGGTCAAAGATACCGACTGATATGTTAGAAAACGTGTTTGACTCGATGACCTCGATTCGTGAAACCAATCCTGATAATCGACTCCACTTTGGTATGGGTTTATATGTCGTAAGAATTATTGCAAAACACCATGGTGGCAACGCGAAAGCGGTCAATTTATCGGATAGAAGAGGTGTAAAAATAGAAGTAACTCTCCCCGAGTTTTTGGACTTGAGATCGACATCTAAAATCAACAGTGAGCTTAACCCACAAAAAGTTTAGGCCTAAGCTATCAACGAGCCTGTCGGACCGCCATACCCGAGAAATAATTGAAAAAGTGCTCGCAAATCTTTTGTATCTGCCGCTTTTGAAGCGAAGTTGGATTGAAGAAAAGCGCACGTGACTCTCATGCCAGTCACTGAGCCAAGACTAAAAGACTGACTTCGTGCTTAGCGCCAACGGATTTACCCAGCTTAAAAATCGAGGGAAATCTCGGTGTTTTTTTAGGAAAAGGAAAAGTTATGATTGACTATAAAGTAGCTGATATAGGACTAGCTGAATTTGGAGATGCCGAAATAGAATTAGCTGAAGCAGAGATGCCAGCGCTAATGGCACTTAGAAGAAAATATCATAAGGACCAACCTTTAGCGGGGGCAAAAATACTTGGTTGCATCCACATGACGATTCAAACCGCCGTACTAATTGAAACGCTTGTAGAGCTTGGAGCCGAAGTAAGATGGTCCTCCTGTAATATTTTCTCTACTCAGGATCATGCAGCAGCGGCGATAGCTAAAAAAGGGATACCCGTGTTTGCATGGAAGGGAGAAACCGAAGAAGAGTTTTTCTGGTGCATTGAGCAGACAATCCTGTCGAATGGAACGCCTTGGGACGCCAATATGATCCTCGACGATGGTGGAGATCTTACGGCAATGCTTCATGAGAAGTATCCGGAAATGCTAGATAAAATTCATGGTGTTACGGAGGAAACAACAACGGGCGTTCATCGGCTGCAAGAAATGCTGGAAAATGGAGAATTGAGAATTCCTGCAATTAATGTCAATGATTCTGTAACAAAATCAAAAAACGACAATAAATACGGTTGCAGACATAGCTTGAATGACGCTATCAAAAGAGCCACAGATATGTTGCTGGCTGGTAAAAAAGCGCTGGTAATTGGTTACGGTGATGTTGGCAAAGGATCCGCCCAAAGCCTCAGACAGGAGGGGATGATAGTAAAAGTCGTTGAGGTAGATCCAATCTGCGCTATGCAAGCATGTATGGATGGGTACGAGGTGGTCTCGCCCTATAAAAATGGCATAAATTCAGGCATCGGGGATGATATCGACATTCATCTGATGTCGAACACTGATCTAATCGTCACCTGCACAGGCAATGTCCATGTATGTGATAAGCACATGTTGTCTGCAGTCGCTTCGAACGCAATCATATGTAATATTGGTCATTTCGACACGGAAATCGATACACAGTTTATGAGGGATAATTGGAATTGGGAGGAAGTAAAACCTCAGGTTCACAAAATTTACCGAAGCGAAGATCCTAAAGATTACGTAATTTTATTATCGGAAGGCCGGCTAGTGAATCTAGGAAATGCTACAGGCCACCCTAGCAGAATCATGGATGGGTCTTTTGCCAACCAGGTGCTGGCTCAGATGTATCTCTATGAGAGGGCTTGGGCGGACCATGACCCTTCACAAAGACAGGAAGTTACTTTGGAAGTCTTACCCAAGGCATTAGACGAAGAGGTAGCTACTTATATGGTTGAAGGGTTTGGGGGAATCATGACGAAGATGACACAAGATCAAGCCGATTATATTCACGTTTCTCAAGAGGGTCCTTTCAAACCAGAAACGTATAAATACTAAATATTCAAGGTGAAAAAAGAACTTAAGGATCTTCTTAACCTTCTCGACCTTGAACAGATAGAGAGAAATATTTTCAGGGGACTCAGCCCTAAAGAAGGTTGGCAGCGGGTATACGGCGGACAAGTCATCGGACAAGCGCTCGTCGCGGCCTCCAAGACAGTTGAAACGGACAATCGTATTGCGCACTCTTTGCACGGCTACTTTCTTAGGCCAGGAGACACCGAGATCCCGATCTTATACACGGTTGATAGGATAAGAGACGGAAAAAGTTTTAGCACTCGTCGAGTTGTTGCAGTCCAAAAAGGACAAGCGATTTTCTCGATGGCAGCGTCTTTTCAAAACATTGAAGAGGGACTTTCTCATCAGATGGAGATACCGTCAGACGTGCCTCCACCATCAGAATGTCAGAGCGAAGACGAACTGCGAAAGAAATACATCGACAAAATACCTGAAGAATATAAAACTGCTTTTAACAGACCTCGGCCAATCGAAATTCGCTACGCACAGCCAATTAATGATTTTGACCCACAGCCAATGGAGCCTGTGCAAAACGTCTGGATTAAGGCAACCGACAAGATGCCGGAAGATATAAAACTTAATCAGTGTCTCCTAGCGTACGCCTCGGACATGACCTTGCTCGACACATGTTATCGGCCCCACGGGCTTGGGTGGATAAATGAGAAATTCCAAGTTGCAAGTCTTGATCATTCAATGTGGTTCCATGCGCCCTTTAAAACCGATGAATGGATGCTGTATCACCAGGACAGCCCTTTCTCTGGGGGCTCAAGGGGATTTAATCGAGGCACTTTCTTCACCGAAGACGGAAAACTCATTGCCTCAGCGACCCAAGAAGGCTTAATAAGACTTCACGAGTAAGGGTCGAGGCAGTGATTGTAAAGAACGGATACTAAAAAAAGAGTGAGATAAGTGTAAGATGGCTGGGTTAACAACCTTCTTATTAAAACTTCAATTAATTATATATTAATAGTCGCGAATATAGACGTTAGCGAAAAACTATAGGAAATATAGTAGTGACCATAAAAAACGAAGATAGACTTAAAGATAGAGAGACAATAAAGAGCCAATTTGAATCTCTAAATTACATATGCTCTGAGGAAATCGCGACAGCGGTCTATCTTGCACATCACCTAGGGAAACCTGTTCTGATTGAGGGTCCTCCAGGAGTTGGAAAGACCGAGCTCGCAAAAACAACTGCAGAGATGCTCGGTTTATCCTGCATTAGACTGCAGTGCTATGAAGGGCTAGATGAGTCAAAAGCCATCTATGAATGGAAATACGGTAAGCAACTGCTGTATACACAAGTATTAAAAGAAACGCTTGGAGAGGTTCTTCAAGGAGCCAAGGGGCTCTCGGAGTCAGTCCAGAAATTGCAGAGTTTTGGAGACATATTCTTCTCCGAGGAATTTCTTGAGCCCAGGCCGTTGTTAAAGGCTCTCAAGGAAGATGATAGTTGCGTGCTTCTGATAGATGAAGTTGACAAATCCGATCACGAATTTGAATCTCTTCTACTAGAGATCCTTTCTGATTTTCAGCTTTCTATACCTGAGATAGGGACTGTCAGCGCAAAAAAAGATAAGAAACCAATAGTCTTCCTTACAAGCAACAATACGAGAGAAATCAGTGACGCGTTAAAACGGCGATGTCTTCATCTTTACATCCCGTTCCCAGAAGCTCAGCTCGAACGTCAAATAGTCCAAGCAAGAGTACCTAAAATATCAAACCAGCTTAACAAGCAACTTGTGGCCTTCATCCAAGAACTAAGAGAGATGGATCTCAAGAAAGTGCCCGCAATTTCTGAGACCATTGATTGGGCAAGAACGCTGATTCTTTTGCATAGTGAGACTTTAGACACTGAACTAGTGCGCCAGACGCTGAACGTTATTCTTAAATTTCAGGAGGATATAGAAACAGTTTCGGGAGAACTCGCATCTGTCGTTGGCAGAGCAGTAAAAAATCAATGAGGAGCCTAGTTCTATAGATGTCTGAAATTAAAGCCACTGTTGTAGATTTCATCAAGGTTCTTCGGAACAATGACATTAAAGTCTCACCTGCGGAAACACTTGATGCAATGGATACCATGCATCTGGTAGGTTTAAAAAACAGAACCTTCCTAAGAACCTCTCTTGCTATGGCTCTATCGAAAACCCCGGACGAAAAAGAAGCCTTCTTTCGATGCTTTGATGATTTTTTCAATTTTAGCGACTCAGAGCCTCAAAATGGAAACGATGCGGATCTCGATTTGTCTTTTGAGAGAGATCTCGACGAAAAGATTTCAGAATCAAGCGGTGGTAATGGAGGAAGCACTAAGCAAGAACCAAGCGATTTAGCAGAACTTGACCCTGCAGAAGAGTCTTCGCTTGAACCAGAATCACGACTTGGGAAATTACTGCTCCTTGGTAGCCGCTCTGAGGTTTTGATCGAGATGATAGAGGCGGGCAGAGCAGTGAAGGTAAACGAAATTATCGTTTTTACTCAAAAAGGCCTTTATACCAGAAAAATTATGGACCAAATGGGTCTGAAGGGGCTTCAAGACGAGGTAAAAGAACTTAAAAACGGTAACTCAAAAGATAGTCGTAATCTCGCTAAAAAACTTGACAAGAGTAAAGAGACGCTTCGAGAGCAAGTTAGAGGTTATGTTGAGAGACAGTTTCTATTGCATGCGGATGAGACAGGAAAAGAGCTCAGAGAAGAGCTTTTAAAAAAAATAAAACTGTCTAACCTTGAGAAAAGAAACTTCAAGGATGTCCAAGAAATCGTTATAAAAATGGCTAAAAAGTTAGTGTCCATCCACTCAAAGAGAAGGAAGGTTTTTAAGCGTGGGCAATTGGATATTAGAAAAACACTTAGAAACAATATGCAATTTGACGGAATGCTATTTGACCTCAAGTGGAAATCCAAAAAAGTAGATA
>JAYYDI010000208.1:0-5328 GCA_036161055.1 Pseudomonadota bacterium | reverse complement strand
AAGACTTGGACGAGCGACGCATCCGAATGCGACTATATATTTGTTTTGGTGAGGACCTCCCCGAAAAAACCAAAGCATGAGGGTATAAGCCTAATTCTTTTGGATATGCATCAAGAGGGAGTTTCTGTCAGTCCAATTCCTTTATTATCGGGAGCATCTCCGTTTTGTGAGACTGTATTCGAAAATGCTGTTGCTTCCTCAGGAGATATAATCGGGGGCGTTGATAATGGCTGGACGGTTGGTAAACGGTTACTTCAGTTCGAGAGGTCAACTCATGCGGGCATCAACATATCAGGAGCTCAAGGTGGATTGACGCAAGATAGTCGTTTACCTGATCTGGTCAAGAAGTATGTCGGAGCTTCTGGTGGCAGTATCTCTGATTTTGCGATGCGTGAGAGATTGTTGAAATATGAAATGAATACAAAGTCTCAGCAAATTACTCAGCGAAGAGCTATTGAAGAATTGGAAGCCCGAGCGCCCGGATTTACCTCTTCAGCGGTTAAATTGACAAACGCTCTTAACATACAAGCTGGAGATGAGCTTTTGATGGATTCGATGGGACCTTCTGGTTATCGATGGGATGTTGAGAGTGGAGCAACCAAGGAGGAACTCAAAGCTCTAAGAAATTGGCTCTATCAAAAGTCTCTTACGATAGCGGGAGGCACTAAAGAAATCCAGTTGAACATTATCGCTAAGCGGGTGCTCGGCCTGCCGGACTGAGTTCAATTACGCGTTGGCCGACCGAGTCCTAGCATTCTCGAGTTTGCTTTCCGTAAGGCGCATTCTACCCATTACTTGGCTAGTTATTTCGTATGACCTTAATCTGGCTTCATGATCGAAAATTGAGCAGTTGAAAATAATCTCTTCAGCTTGCGTATCCTCCAAGAATCCAGAAATCGCGGCTTCAAAATCTTCGGCATCGCCAACTGCTGAGCACTTCGACATCTGGGATACGATTTGTCTTTCCGATTCATTTAGCTTCCGATCGATGTTCTTTTCGGGTCTAGGAAGTTTTCCTGGATTACCTAGACGGAGGCGTATGATCGATTTGATTGATGAACTTCTATGAAATAATGCGGTCTCGTGGTCGTCAGCAACGCAGACGTTGAATCCCAATATCACGTAGGGTTCTTTCAACTGGTCCGAGGGTTTAAAACTGTTTCGATATATTTCGAGAGCTTGGTGCATAGCCCCAGGTGCAAAATGACTAGCGAAGGCAAAAGGTAAACCGAGCATTCCTGCAAGCTGAGCACCAAAAAGACTCGAACCCAATATGTAGATTGGAACATTGGTCCCCTCTCCTGGTGTAGCAATTATTGCTTGACCAGTTTCGGCTGGCTTAAGGTAATGCTGGAGTTCAACTACATTTCTTGGAAATTCACTGACATCCTCGTTACCGGACCGCCGAAGCGCAAGCATAGTATTCTGGTCTGTTCCCGGCGCGCGACCTAAGCCAAGATCAATTCTATTGCCGTGCAGGGTTGCTAAAGTTCCGAATTGCTCTGCAATAATTAACGGACTGTGATTTGGCAGCATAATGCCCCCAGCACCAACCCTTATATTGTTTGTGTTATTCGCTATGTGACTAATCACAAGAGAGGTGGCGGCTGAGGCTATGCCCTTCATATTATGATGTTCGGCCACCCAATAACGGAAGTAGTTCCAGCCTTCCGCGCATTTTGATACTTCCACTGATTCTTCTAGCGCTTGCTTTGCGTCACCTCCCTCTTTTATCGGAGCAAGATCTAAAATCGAGAACCTAGTCACTAATCTCTCCTTTGTGAATTCGTGCTGACTATTGTTGATGAACAGAAAGTTGTCGACGCGCACATTTTAATCGTCGACTTTAATTATTCTGGTTCCAATGTTTCCTCCGGCTAATAGATCAACAAACGCTGAAGGAGCGGCCGTTAAACCATCGAAAACATCGTTTTCGGGGAGGATCTTTTTGTCCGCTATCATTTGCTTTATTTCTTTTCTCGCGGTTTCATATTCATCTGCGAAGTCGAACACTAGGAACCCTTCCATACGAATCCTTTTGTTTACCAAAAGCCCAGGGATTCCCCTCGGGCTTCCAGATGGTTGACTGGTATCATACTGTGATACCGCGCCACAACACACTATTCGTCCTCGCTCGTTCATCCTAAACAGAGCCGCCCCTAAAACTTCGCCACCAACATTATCGAAATATATATCAACTCCTTTTGAGCATGCCTCTTTCAATTCATTTCTGAAATTTTCTGAGCGATAAGAGACCGCTTTATCAAAGCCTAAACGCTTTCGGACCTGAACACATTTTTCTTCGCTACCAGCGATTCCCACTGTATGGCAACCGATTATTTTTGCGAATTGGCCGACAAGGTGTCCTACACTTCCCGCCGCCGCGCTGACTAGTAAAGTCTCCCCAGAGGAGGGTTGCGCTACTCGATGAAGGCCAAAGTAGGCTGTCAAACCGTTCGTTCCAAGGGCCCCCAGATAATGTTTCAAATCTACATCATCGACTATCTTTTGACACTGCGTCGCTTTTTGAGAGCTGTAATCTTGCCATCCGCTCTGACATACCACTAAATCGCCCTCAAGGAACTCTTCGCTTTTCGATGCTTCTATCCGACAAACTCCGGTTGCGTTCATCACAACTCCGGTCTGAGGAGCGCCTGCATAAGTTGCGCTTCCTTGAAGGCCGGCACGACTGCCCGCTGCAATCGTCACAAGCAGTGTGCGACAGAGCACCTCGTTTTCTCTTATTGAAGGTATCTGATCTTCAATAATTTTAAAATTATTCTCGCTTAAATGTTCTGTCGGAAGGCTTTCGACTAGAACTCGTCTATTAGTCATTTTTAATTTCTCGTAAACAAAACTGTTTTCTTTTTACTGGCACTTGTGAGGAATTTCGAGCTAACTAGCTTTTAATGTTCCATCCTGACAAGAAGGGCTCCGGAATTTTTTCCATCGGTCTTAAAATCAAATATTATTTTTTTTCTCTTCAAAGTCTCCAATTCTTTTCTCACCTCTGACCTTATGATTTTAGATCCCACAATAACTCTGATTTGCCGATATTTCATAACTTTATTTTTTTTAAAAACCCGGTGAAGCTTAACTAATGCTTGCTTAACGGTTTCCTTGTTGTGAGCTACGTCTATGGTAAGGGTAGTGGGTTGGAACTGGTTTTCAATGACAGAGTCGCATTTGGGGCAAGTCTCGCTGGTGTTAAAAAGCGACATTCCGCAAAATTGGCAAAGGATTTTTTTTTCTCTGTCCATTTTTGTTCTGTTCCGGATTTATTTAGAGAGATTACCAGAAATATGCACTTTTATTCGATAAATGCGACCACCCGATGATTATTTGCCAGAGTAAATAGAACGAATTTAAGTAAGAAAAAAGGATTTTTGATTGATGCAAGTTCTTCTAATATAGTAGTGTGAGAATGCTTCTGAGTTTTTTTTATGCTTAATAAAATAAAAGGCAGACTATCTTTCCTAATTTGCTTGTCTGTTTTGACAATCCCCTGGGTCGCAGCAGAAGAATACAACGGCACTTTGGACCTTTTTGAATCCTCGGCAGCTCTTAAGCCCTATTTTGATAATTCCTTTGGATATGCGGTGTTTCCTCGGGTTGGGAAGGGAGGTGTCATTTTTGGCGCCTCTTATGGGAAGGGCAAGGTCTATAGATTGGGCGAGGTTGTCGGCTCGGTCGAATTAAACGAGTTTACCCTCGGGCTTCAGTTTGGTGGGCAATCATTTAGCGAAATAATTTTTTTTCAAGACGAAAGAGCGTTTGATGAGTTTACCAATGGAGCGTTCGAGATTGATGCCTCGGTCTCGGCAGCCGCGGTTACCCTCGGTCTTCAAGCGCAACTGGGAACTGGCGGAACTTCAGCAAGTACAGGAAAAGGTCCTTCTTCAACGAAACAGGCGGATAATGGCTATAGCAAGGGCTTTGCGATATTCGTTCACCCTCGAGGCGGGCTGATGTTCGAAATGTCTCTAGGGGGTCAAGGCTTTGTTTATACGCCCACAGAGGGCGGAGTAGAATAAAACGTAGTAACATTCGAGTTTTCAGGTGCTTGTTGGAGAAATAAGATTTAACCCGATCTTACTAGTTTACTTAATTTAAATTTCTACCAAACTTTGCGCGTATGCTTCGAGTAAAAGAACTAACTTGTTTTCGAATAGATCGGGCTCTTTTCGAGCCCGTTTCCTTTTCGCTAATTGAAGGAGAAATTCTTCAAGTTTGTGGTCCCAATGGCAGTGGAAAAACTACTCTCATGAGGACGCTGGTAGGCCTTTATAAGAATTATACGGGTTCTTTTAGTTGGGACCTCTCGGTCCCTCCTCTTTACTTGGGACATAAACCTGCGATTAATGCAAACTTAACTCCTCGTGAAAATATCAAATGGGGTTTTGAGGTAATTCATCAGTCTATAGGGGACGCTGATATAGACAAGGTGATTTACGAAATTGGGTTAGCCGATAGCGCCAACACTCGGTGTTCAGACCTTTCTCTCGGACAAAAAAAGCGAGTAGCCTTAGCGCCTTTTTGTCGAGGACAAAACCCTCTCTGGGTAATGGACGAACCTTTCAGCAGTCTCGATGGGATCGGGATAAACCTATTAGATGAACTCTTCCAAAAACGCTCGGCATCGGGCGGCCTTATTATTTTCTCGAGCCACCAAGAAATACCCGCAGGGCTTGAAGTAAGAAAGCTGGAGCTACGATGACTTTTTTTCTTAAAACGCTTTTGAGAGAATTTTTAAACTATCGCCGAAAGCCGGGCTTGTTTATAAATCCTCTGATCTTCTGTGGTTTGGTAGTTTTTATTTTTGTCGTAGGGATTGGTCCAGAAAAGGCTGAGTTAAACCCAGTCGCATCAATTTTTATTCTGGTTGCCTCAGTGCTCTCAGTCCTCATGTCAGCAGAATCGGTATATGCCCAAGACTTTGAAGAAGGTACCCTAGAACTAATTGTTGTGTCTTCAAACTCCCTTTTGATATATAGCCTTGCGAAGAGTGTCGCTCATTGGGTTCTCACTTTTCTGCCCTTAATTCTAATGGTCCCCTTAATGGGAATCGGACTTTTCCTTGACGTTGACCAGATTCGCGTGCTTTGTTTTGGGATTCTGTTAATCTCTCCAACCGTCACGTTACTAGCATCTATCGGGGCGGCAATAACGATTTGTTTGCCGAGGAATGGGGTGTTAACTGCGATCTTGGTCTTGCCATTTTACTTGCCTCCTATGGTTTTTGTAACAGGTTTGTTTGAGGCAGAATCACTAAGACAGGATATTTCCCCGTACGTATACTGGATTGCGGGCCTTATTCTATTGGCATTG
>JAYYDI010000207.1:0-5157 GCA_036161055.1 Pseudomonadota bacterium | reverse complement strand
CCTCTGTTCTTGTTAGATGAAATTGACAAAATGGGACAAGACCATAGGGGAGACCCGGCTTCGGCTCTATTGGAGGTTCTTGATCCGGAGCAAAACGATACCTTCAATGATAATTACCTAGAAGTCGATTATGACCTGTCCGACGTAATGTTTATTTGTACATCCAACTCTATGAATATTCCTCTTCCGCTTCTGGACCGGATGGAAATAATAAAAATTCCTGGGTATATGGAAGAGGAGAAGAAAAATATTGCGTCCCGATTCCTTCTACCCAAACAGCTTACAAATAATGGGTTGTCGGAAAAAGAGCTTCAGATTTCGGACAAGTCGATTTTGGAGTTGATTCGTTTTTACACAAGGGAAGCAGGTGTTCGAGGGCTTGAGAAAGAAATAGCAAAGATATGTAGGAAAATTGTGAAAAAATCGGCTCTAGAAAAAGACAATAAAACCTCTTTAAACAAGATCGTCCCAAGAGATTTAGAAAAATACCTTGGGATTAAAAAGTTCAACTTTGGAGAGGCGGAAAGGAAAGATGAAGTGGGCCAAGTAACCGGGTTAGCCGTTACGAGCGCAGGGGGCGACTTATTGACGATCGAGGTTGCGGCCGTTCCAGGAAAAGGGTCTCACAACCGAACTGGCTCATTGGGCGATGTTATGCAAGAATCAGTGCAAGCGGCGACGACGGTTGTCAGGAGCAGGGCTGAAGCCTTGAATATTGAAAAAGGCTTCTACGAGAAAATTGACCTGCACGTTCACATTCCGGAAGGCGCAACCCCGAAGGACGGCCCCAGTGCGGGCATTGGTGTTTGTACGGCCATGATATCTGCCTTAACCGGGATACCTGCCAGGAGTTCAGTAGCGATGACCGGAGAAATAACCTTACGAGGTCAGGTACTCGCGATCGGTGGACTAAAAGAAAAATTACTCGCTGCTCATCGAGGTTCGATAAAAACGGTGGTGATCCCAGACGCCAACAAGCGCGATCTGAAAGAAATTCCTTCGAAAATACTTAAAGAATTGAAGGTAATACCAATAAATTGGATTGACGAGTTACTGGACATCGCATTGACAAAAAACCCGCTGACTTTTGGTGCTGATGCGAAAAACCATCTTGGTGAAGGGACGGAGCAAAATTTGAAAATCGATGAAAGGCAGGGAATAAGCGCGCATTAGGGACTTTTATCTTGAATAAGCAACGATCATTCGGTATAAAAGTGTTGGGCATCGAAAGCTTTTAGAATGCCCCTAAAAAACGAACCGAACATAAGCAAGGGGTAGATAGTGAATAAACAAGAACTTATAGAGAATATTGCTGAATCTGCAGATATAACCAAGGCAGCAGCAGCAAGAGCTTTAGATACGGTTGTAGAGTCAATAACTGATTCTTTGAAGAAAGGTGATTCGGTGGTTCTGGTTGGCTTTGGAACGTTTAGTGTGCGTGATCGTGCAGCAAGAACCGGGCGCAATCCTCAGACGGGACAAGAAATCCAGATTGCTGCGGCAAAGGTGCCAGCTTTCAAGGCGGGCAAGGCGCTTAAGGAAGCGGTTAATTAAGAAAGAAGGGATTTGAGGAAAAACTTTTTTGGTTCAAAAAAAAGGCGCATCCTAAATGCGCCTTTTTGCTTTTTACTTGGTGCTAACAGCGCTAGAGACAAGGAAATTCAATGGTAATTCAAAAGATGCGCGATGGGACCGAGGGTTTTTTAGGTAAAATCTTAATCGGCGCAGTGGTAATAATTTTCGGCTTTTTCGGGTATGGATCTTTTTCTTCATTTAACTCCTCAGGACCAAAAGTAGCCACAGTAAATGGGTCAGAGATTTCTCTAGGAAAATTTGAATATGAACTGCAGCGCGCAAGAAGGGCTTTGATTACAAGAGGCGTCGCAGCGGCTGATATAGACGATGATTCGCTCAGACAAACCACGCTGTTCCAATTGATCGATCGAGAGGTCTTTAGCCAGAGATCAGCCGAATGGAATATGCAGTTCCCTGATACACTCATTGACAAAGATATATTAGCTACAGCCGCTTTCCAAACAAGTGGGAAATTTGACCCCGATTTCTTTAAGAACTCTTTGGCGTCAGCCGGGTACTCCGTCGAGCGCTATAGAGATGAGCTCAGGACCGACAAGATATTTCAGCAATTTGTTACTGGTGTTGGCGACTCTGCTTTTTTGACCGAAATTGAAGCGCAGCGAGTGAGCTCTCTTTTAGCTCAGCAAAGAGAGGTAGCCTATCTTGAGATCGACCTCGGCTCGCTGGCCGACAAAGTCGAAGTCCAGGATGCTGAGTTGAAACAATATTTTGACGAAAATCTGAGCGAATTTGTCACGGAAGAAACTGTGTCGATTGAATACATCGAGCTTAGGAAAGAAGATTTTTTAGAGATGGTTGATTTCGATGAATCAGAGATCACACGGTTCTTTGCCGAGAATAGATCAGATTATGAAAAAGAAGAGAGACGCGATTTGTCGCATATCTTCCTGGAGTTTTCCACAAAAAAAAATCGACAAGAAGTCAGGGATCTAGCCTCAAATATCCATTCCAGACTGAAAGCAGGCGAAGACTTCGCTGGTCTGGCTAAGCAGTATTCTGAGGATCTGGGTTCTAAGGCGGAGGGAGGTCAGCTTGGCTTAAACGCAAGAGGGACCTTTGATCCGGCTTTTGAAGAGGCTGCATTCGCTTTAATTAACTCTGAGTTTTCTTCGCCTATAGAGGTTGCGGCCGGAGTCCACATCGTAAAGGTCAACGATATCGAAGCTGCCGTAAAACCGAGCTTAGAGAATATTCGAGCTCAAGTCGAGAGTGATTTCAAGGAACTAAGAGCAGAAGACGATTTTTACCTAGCATCGAATCGGTTTTCTGAGTTGCTTTTCGAAAATTCTGATTTGCAGGTCCCAGCTGAGAACCTAGGGATTCCAATTAAGAGAACAGAGCCATTGACTCGCTCTTCAGAGCACCCTTTGTTCACTAATCCGCAAATTGTGGAGGCAGCTTTCAGTCCAGACGTTCTTATTGATGGAAATAATAGCGACCTTTTAGAAATCGGAGATGGTCGCATGATTGGTCTAAGAGTTTATGAGCACGCGCCTGCTTACCAAAAAGATTTCAGTGACGTGTCACAAGCGATACTTGAGCTAGTTATGCAACAAAAATCTAGCGCACTTTCGGAGAAAATCGCCTCGGATATGATTGATCAAATCGAAGGAGGCTCTCTAGCGCAATACGTGGCAGATCAGGCTGGTTACTCATGGACGGTTCTTGGACCCGTTACCCCCTCTCAACAAGGGATCAACCCTTACGTTCTCTCTGCTGCATTCAAGATTCCTAGACCGACTGATAATTCTGAGTCCTTAGGTATTGCCATTTTAATGGACGGTTCAAGTGCCGTAATTAGAGTGTCCAGTGTTGAAACAGACCAGGTAGGTGCCGCGGGAGAACTCGCTGACGAGATCAAGAATGTCTTTGGAAGGCAAAGAGGTTTTGATGAAATAAGATACTTCCAAAAAAGTTTGAGAGACTCCTCTGACGTAGATTTGTCTAGTTAATAAGGTTAACTACATTAACTTTTAGAAGTAAAACGTCCCCGGGCTGGATATATTTTTTATTCCTATAGCTTGAATTCCAAAGAAGGATTTTTTGTACAGATAGATTGAATCTGCTGGCTATCAATGACAATGATTCTCCGTTTCTAACCGTGTAGCGAATTTCTCTGATCTTTGATCTCTCGTCCCTGTATGAGACGAAAGGTCTATTGTTTGGGGCATAGATCTTCAGTTCGTCACCAGCCTTGATCAAACTGGCCAAGCCTAGGCCATTTGCACGGGCTAGGTCCTTAATTTTGACTCCATGTTCTTTAGCTATTTTCCATAGGCTGTCGCCATTTCTGACAACGTACGAGATTGGTTTCACTTCTGATGTGGCTGTTTAGATGGTTTGTTTTTTTGTGAGTCGGCTTTCACGGGTCATCGTGTAACTTACTCCGTCCGCTGGTGCCGGGATTAGTAGCGATTGGTTTTTTTTAATTAAATTTTTTCGAAGTCCATTAACAGCCTTTATTTGTTTGACGGTAGAGCTATATTTCTCCGCAATGCCACTTAATGTCTCGCCATTCTTTACCCTGTGACGTTTCCAGGAGACATGCTCGCTATTTTTTAGCTCACCGAGATTTTTTTTAAAAACTTTTACTTTTTCGCGCGGCAAAAGCAACTCGTGTGGACCGTCTGGGTGAGTCGCCCACTGATTAAAGCCCGGGTTGAGAGAGTACAATTGCTCTTGAGAGATTTCAGCGAGTCTGGCTGCCGTGTTAAGGTCTAGCTGTCTGAACGTGTCCACTGCTTCCCAATAGGGTTCGTCTGGTATGTCGGGAAGGATGATCCCATATTCGGCTGGATTAGAAACGACTTCGCTTATTGCAAGAAGTCTAGGAATATAAGAAGAGGTTTCGGACAATACTTTCAGCTGCCAAAATGTAACTTGTTCTTTTTTTATGCCGCTTCTTCTGATTGACTTCAGAATATTTCCTTCCCCCGCGTTGTAGGCAGCTATGGCAAGCAACCAATTTCCGTCAAAAAGTTCATTAAGGCGTTTAAGATATCGGATAGCGGCTTGTGTTGATTTTCTAACGTCCCTTCTCCCGTCATACCACCAATCGATTTTCAGTCCGTAAAGTCGACCCGTTGAGGGAATAAACTGCCAAAGCCCTGAAGCTCGGCCATGTGAGTAGGCGAAGGGATCGAAGGCGCTTTCGATGATTGGTAAAAGCGCTAATTCGAGGGGCAAAGCATTTTTTTCTAATTCAGTTACGATGTATCGCAAATAAGGTTTTGCTCGCCGAGCAACTCTTTCTACGTGCTGCGGATTTCGTTTGTACCAGTTGACGTGGGCTTGAACCGCTACCCTGTCAACCTCTCTGTCGATACGGAACTTTTCGGTAAGATTTTCCCAAAAAGAATTTTGCTTCCGCGTATTTATCTTGAAATCTGAGTTCTTCTCTAGTGAGTGAGCTTCTAAATCGTTTTCCTTTGGGTCGGTTTCTTTAGAGATATTGAAAAGCTCTGGGTTCTTTTTCTCTATTTCCAGTAGTGATTTTTCCTCAAACTTATTCGATGTACAGCTAATAAGAACTTGGGTGGCGCCTAAAATTAAAAGAATATA
>JAYYDI010000206.1:0-4580 GCA_036161055.1 Pseudomonadota bacterium | reverse complement strand
TTTTATGAGGAAACTTTTTTGCGAAATCCTTTACCGCTTTTGCTGCTCTTCGGTCCGAGTTTCCCTCTCTGAGCACTGGATTGACTGCGCTTCCCTTGACTGCATCATATCTAGCTTTTATCTCTCTTTCGTCATCACTATTGGGTTCTTCCGGATAGTTGGGAATATTGTAACCCTTATTTTTTAATTCTCTTATTGCTTCCTGAAGCTGAGGGGTTGAAGCACTTATGTTCGGCAGTTTGATAATGTTTGCTCTTGAATCCTTCGCGAGTTCACCTAAATAAGCAAGATCGTCCGAGATTTTTTGTTCCGGCGTTAGTCTGTCGTTGAAAGCAGAAAGAATTCTTCCTGCTAACGATATATCTCTTAATTCAACTTCAATATTTGCTGTTTTTGTGAAGCTTCTGATTATTGGAAGTAAAGAATAGGTTGCTAGGCGCGGAGCCTCATCGGTGTCCGTGTAAATAATTTTCGGTAAGTCTGACATATTTATTTGAGCGCCTTTTTTCTAAAAACTTTTTTAATTTGGTGTCGGGTAAAAATCGTATTTTACAGGAGTTGCCTCAAAACTCCGGCTTAATTATAGAGCATTGAGAGAACGTTCGCATTTCCTTCGTAAGCGATCACCTATTGATCATGTCTTTTCTATACAAAAGAGGGGCTTTGAGGCGGCGATGTTTACCTTTATTTCCCTTTGAAATTTGGTTTTCGCTTATTCAGAAAAGCTTGAAGTCCTTCCCTCCCGTCAGAAGATCTCGCCATGTCTGAAATGCCTCGGGTTTCTAATTCCATTTGCGTCTCAAGGCCGTTGTCAAAAGAGGCGTTAAGCAAGCTTTTCACTTTTCCGTAGGCCATTGTTGGCCCACAAGCAAATTCCTCTGCTAACTCTCTTGTTGTCGCGGAGAGATTTTCCTGTTCCACAATCTTGTTTATTAGGCCCCACTCTAGTGCCTCCTCTGCGGACAAGACTCGATTAGTAAGCATTAACTCTCTTGCTCTGCGATCCCCTATCCGTCTCGGTAAAAAATAAGTTGAGCTTCCGTCCGGTGACAAGCCTGCATTGGTATAGGCCATGACGAATTTAGCTGACTTGGTCGAAATCACTACGTCAGCGGATATAGCAATACTAAACCCCGCTCCTGCTGCTGTCCCATTAATCGCAGCGATAGTCGGAGCATCCATTCGAGAAAATCTAGAAATAGCAATGTGAAGATCTCCCGCCATTTGTTTTATAAGCGCAGAGGCTGAATCACCGGCATCCGAAAATGCTTTCAAGTCACCCCCTGCACAAAACATCTTGCCCGAACCTTCTATGATAACTGCTCTTATATCTTTGTTTTCGTCACATTCGATCGCCATATTACTGAGTTCTTTGGCCATAATAGGATTCAATGCATTAGCATTTTCCGGTCGGTTCAGGGTAATCGTTGCAATATTATTAGAGATTGAGAAATCAAGCGTTTCGAGTTTCATTCATTTAGGTTCCTGTAGATTAATGAAGTCAATTGTAATGTAATATCTTTCGAATTTTCACACAAAGGGGCAGCAATGCTCAGAGCAGTTCAATTCGGGGCTCAAACGGGGCTTAAGGTTTCAGAGTTATGCCTAGGAACAATGAATTTCGGAATTCCTGGTCGAGGCCACCAAGGTGACTGGACTCTAGATCATAAACAAGCGAAGGAAATATTCGAAGCCGCTATTGAGAACGGACTTTTTTATTTTGACTGCGCCGATATTTATGGCTTGGGAGCGAGCGAGGAAGTCGTAGGTAAGATTTTAAGGGACTTATTACCTCGCGAAGACTATGTCCTTGCGACCAAGGTAGCTATGCCGATGTCTCGTTCGCCCAATTCTGGTGGATTATCCCGAAAGCATATCCTAGAAGGTGTAGATGGTTGCCTTAGACGTTTGGGACTTGATTACATTGATCATCTTGTAATTCATCGGCATCCCCATGGAATTCCGTTTCACGGGGGCGGTCCAATTGAGGAGACCATGGAAGCGCTCCACGATATCGTAAAGTCCGGAAAAGTTTTGTATCTTGGCGCATCTAGTATGTTTGCTTGGCAATTTGCTGAATTGCAGATGACTGCGCGAGCTGCTGGTTGGACCGAGTTTGTATCCATGCAGAATCACTATAACCTTGTTTATCGAGAAGAGGAGAGGGAGATGATCCCTTATTGTTGGGAGAACGGGATTGCGTTGACACCATGGTCCCCTCTGGCTCGTGGCATACTCACTGGGTCTTATGGTGGTTCATTCGGAGACGGAAAAACAGCTCGGTCTCAGGGAAAGGATAAAACAAGAACGGAGAGTCTTTATAAGGGAGAGATGGATTTTAAAATAGCTGAAAGAGTTGCTGAACTTGCGAAACGCTATCAAAAGACGCCAGCGCAAATTGCCTTAGCTTGGCTCTGTAATAAGCGAGAGGTCACGTCGCCCATCGTTGGCGTGTCCAGCTCAAAACAATTACTGGATCTCATGACTGCGCCCTCCATCGAGCTCGATGATAGCGATAATCAATACCTTGAGGAGCTTTATAAGCCGCTGGAAAACCTTCTATCAATTGGAATGTCTTAGCACGCTTTCATTCTAAAACGAACCCACGTTGTCAAGAGTTTTATAAAAAACCACCCCGTTATAATTAATGATACTAAAATGTCCCCGGCTATGTTTCTTGAGACTCCAAAAAAATATCGGTCATATATTGCAACGAATTTTTGGGGGTCATTCGATCTTGTTCCAAGCCAAAGAAAGATTTGCCACCCATTTGCATTAGCCCACCTACCTAGAGTCCCGAGTCGAAGAATTGCTTTAAAAAAGCCATCTCCAAATATCTGATGAAGTGCGCTCTGAAAGAAAGGGAATAGATGGAGTTTCTTGGAGTTTAGGGCCTCTTTGTAGATAGATGGAGCTGATACGAAAAAATCGAAAAGTCGCAAATGGAACATGCTCATAATAATTAGATTAAGTGTTGAACGTTCTAATGCTCCCTCTGCTTCAAACCTTCGTCCGCTGGTTACAATCTCTCCTGGTAAGGTAACTAAACTTCCTATTTCTGCGAATCTCAGTGCAAATTCTTTGTCTTCTAGGAATGTGAACGTCTCTGAGAATTGTCCCAACTTATCAAAGTTTTCTCTTGAAATGAGAAGGCCTTGATCACCTGAAAAGGTTCCATCCCTGTTATAAGAAGATTTCCATTCAAAGAAGGAAAGAAATTTTTTGACTTTTAGATCATCGCAAAAAAAATTAAGTTTGAAATGGCCTGCAGATGGCTTTGGTAGCCCCTTTATAAAGTCTAGGCTGTCTTTTAACTGAAATTTATTCTCGATGCCGCTGTCTGCGTGCAGAAAAAGGAAATATTCGCCTTTGGCGTATTGGGCTCCCTTATTTAGTTGTTTCCCTCTTCCTGGTTCGCCCGATACAATTACGGCCCCAATATCTTTTGCTATTTTCAGTGTGTCATCCTTTGATCCGCCATCGGAAACGATTATTTCAAAAGACACATTTCTCTGAGTAGAGAGCTGAGGGAGAAGCTTTTGTATTTGTTGTTCTTCGTTTAGCGTCGGGATAATTATGCTCAACATCTTAGGGGTGGTTCTTATACGGTTCCTTTAGCCCTGCTTTTGCCGCGAGTTTTATCTTATCGAAAACATATGTATTTTTGGAGATCGCCATGATCTCTTTGTAATCGGCGATGGCGAGGTTTCTTCGATTTGTAAGGTCGTTTAGCTGGGCTGAGGTCAATTTAAACCAAGCGATAGTCCACCCTGGCAAGTTCGAATTCTCTGAAGAGAAATAAGGTGCAATTTGCAAAAAATTTCTTTGGGCTTGAACGAGATCTCGATTTCCTAATTGTGCTCTGATCATGGAAACTTTTGCCAAATTGTATTCTGCAGAATTGGAGTCGGCATTCTTTAAGAAACTTTTTGCTGCAAAAATACTTTCTTCAAACTTTTCTTGAATAAGCAAAACGAAGATTAGTTGAAGATGGAATCTCGGGTTTTTTGAAAACTTATCAGATAAATATCTGAAATGGTCTTCTGCCTCAGGATAAGTCAACTCGTTCTCAAGGAATAAAGAACCTAAGGTGTAGCGGGCGACGTCCGTGTATCTTTCTCCCCTCATGACTGAGTCTCTAAGGTACGGAATGCTTTTTTCCGAATTTCCAGTTGGAATGAACCAAAGGAGAGAGCTAACTGCTTTTATGAACGGAGGAAGATTATCGGCAACATAATAAGCCAGACCTAGATGGAATTTTGCGTCATGAAGCTTAGGATCTAACTTTAAAGCCGTTTCCATCTGGTCGATTCCAACAACTCCGTGTTTGCCTGCTTTGTAAAAATTGCTGTTTAACCCGAAGTAATAGCTAAGGGCAAAGTGAGTTTGCCCACAGTAAAAATGAGCTAACGCTTGATCACCTTTCCTATTTAGATTAGCTTTACACCACTTGAGTATTTCAGTGGCATGGTAACGGAGATCCTCCTGGTAAGCTGTATTGGCTTCATTCCAGGTCATCTGCGTTGTAATAGAATTTAGAGCAAATACGTGGCCTATTGGAGACCCCCTTACCAACAGTA
>JAYYDI010000205.1:0-4618 GCA_036161055.1 Pseudomonadota bacterium | reverse complement strand
CAAAGCGTGACAGCTGGAATAGTCAGTGCTACCGGGCGGAGCCTCCCTGAAGGAAACGGTAGGTACGTGCCTTTCATTCAGACTGACGTGGCCATAAACCCGGGCAATTCGGGTGGCCCCCTAATCGATTTAAATGGAAATGTTGTGGGGATTAACTCTCAAATTTTTACACGTTCAGGCGGGTTTATGGGACTTTCGTTTGCGATACCGATAGATGTTGCGATGGAGGTGGTTGAGCAGTTAAAGGAAAATGGAGAGGTTGTCAGGGGCTGGTTAGGTGTGGGTATTCAAAAAGTCGACATGGATCTCGCGAAATCTTTTGGTCTAGACCGTCCCTCGGGGGCTCTAGTCACTGAGGTGTTTCCAGGCAGTGCGGCCGAGAATGCCGGCGTGTTAGCGGGTGATATAGTTACGTCTTTCAATGGAAAAAAGGTTGATTTATCTGACGACCTGCCACAGCTTGTGGGCCGAGTGAAGCCTAACACAACAACGCAGTTGGGAGTCGTAAGGGATGGAAAAAAGAAGATTTTAGATGTAACGGTCGGTGCACTCGAAGAGGATAGATTAGCCAACAGAAATAGTATTCCCTCAATGAAAAAGAACCGTCTTGGGCTCGTCGTTGAGGATATTGAGCCTGGAAGCCGGCAATTTGAGATGGGTTTAGAAGGGGTGCTCGTGTCCAAAGTTTTCCCCGGAGCAGCCCAAGAAAAAGGCATCAAAGCTGGAGATGTTATCAGGGCGGCAAACAATAGGCGAATAACAAGCAGGGCTCAGTTCGAAGAATTGATAGCTGACCTGCCAGAAAACCAAAAAATTAACATGTTGGTTGTTAGAGAGAACAGATCCCGCTATATCACTGTCGATGTTCCCTAAGGGTACTATCAGGATTTCTTGGCACCCATTCCCTCTTGCTATAAACTCGGAGAGTTTTGTCCAGTCCCATTTCTGTCTTTAAAACTGTAGAGCTTAAGGTGACTAACCCCTCGTTAATAAGAAACTTCTCGATAATAGCCCATATCGATCATGGCAAATCAACCTTGGCTGACCGTTTCATACAAATTTGCGGCGGTTTATCGGAGCGAGAAATGGCCGAGCAAGTTCTTGATTCAATGGACATCGAGCGAGAGCGAGGAATTACCATTAAAGCTCAGAGTGTCACCCTCAATTATTTGGCTAAAGACGGAAATTATTATCAGTTAAATATCATCGACACACCTGGACACGTCGATTTTTCGTATGAGGTTTCCAGATCAATGGCTGCATGCGAAGGAGCATTATTGGTGGTAGATGCGTCCCAAGGAGTAGAGGCACAATCAGTAGCAAACTGCTACACGGCAGTTGAACAGGATCTCGAGGTTCTGCCAGTGCTCAACAAGATTGATCTTCCGCAGTCAGATCCGCAGCGAGTTGGTAAGGAGATAGAAGAAATAATCGGGATAGATGCAAACAATGCGGTCCAAGTAAGCGCTAAAAACGGAGTTGGTATCGAGTCTCTGTTAGAGGAAATCGTAACTTTTATTCCTGCCCCCGAGGATCGTCGCGATGCTCCAATGCGCGCCCTGATTATCGACTCGTGGTTTGATAATTATTTAGGGGTGGTTTCCTTAGTTCGGGTTGTGCAAGGAGAGATCAGAATAAAAGAGAAAATTTTACTTAAGTCGTCGGGTAAGATTCACCAGGTTGATTCCGTCGGTATATTTACCCCTAGGCGAAGAGAAAAAGATGTATTAGGAACGGGCGAAGTCGGTTTTGTTGTAGCGGGCATAAAGGATGTCAAAGGAGCGCCAGTAGGAGATACGATGGTTAGTGCATCAAATCCAGAAGTTGCCAGTATGCCAGGATTTAAAAAAATTAAGCCTCAGGTTTATGCGGGAATGTTTACGGTAAGCGCAGACGATTATGAAAGTTTTCGAGATGCGTTGGCAAAGTTAACTCTTAATGATGCTGCTTTGATTTATCAACCCGAAAGTTCTGACGCTCTGGGATTTGGTTTTAGATGTGGTTTTTTGGGAATGCTTCACATGGAAATAGTTCAGGAGCGTCTAGAGCGAGAGTATGGATTAGATTTGATAACCTCGGCGCCAACGGTGGTCTACGAGCTGCAAATGAAATCGGGAGAAGATATCAAAATTGATAATCCCTCGCAGCTACCCGACGCATCTATGGTTGCGGCTATGAAGGAACCTATCGCTAGGGCCAATATCTTAGTTCCCTCTGAATACTTAGGTAATGTGATCGCACTATGTGTTGAACGCAGAGGAGTGCAAAAAGACATGCAATTTGTAGGTAATCAGGTTTCGTTAATTTATGACCTGCCCATGAGCGAGGTTGTGCTTGATTTTTTTGATAGACTTAAATCTGCGTCAAGGGGTTATGCTTCGTTAGACTATTCTTTTGAGTGCTTCCAATCTTCAGATTTAGTTAAATTAGAGATCCTAATAAACGGTGATGCGGTTGATGCCTTAGCCCTAATTGTCCATAGAGAAAACTCTCGAGCGATCGGCTTCGCTCTTACAAAGAAGATGAAAGAGTTAATACCGCGGCAAATGTTCGACGTTGCAATACAAGCAGCCATCGGAGGGCAAGTTATAGCTCGTCAGACTGTTAAGGCTCTGAGAAAAAATGTGACCGCTAAGTGCTACGGAGGAGACATAACTCGGAAGAAAAAGCTTTTAGAGAAACAAAAGGCGTGTAAAAAAAGAATGAAACAGGTCGGGAGTGTAGAAATTCCTCAAGACGCGTTCCTAGCCGTACTGAAGGTAGAAAAATGAGCATCAACTTTCCTCTCATACTTGTGGTTGCGACAGCTTTTACCGGTTTTATCTGGCTGTTCGAGGCTTTCTACTTGCGCTCAAGGCGAACAGCGGAAGGTAAGCAGCCAGTTTTAGTAGAGTACTCAGTTTCTTTTTTCCCGGTTTTAGCGATCGTATTAGTTTTTAGATCTTTTTTGTTTGAGCCCTTCCAAATTCCCTCCGGCTCCATGATTCCCACGCTAAAAGTTGGCGACTTTATTTTGGTGAACAAGCACCACTACGGAGTGAGATTGCCAGTCCTCGGAACCAAGCTTTTTGAAGTTGAAAAACCCAAAAACGGTGAAGTGATGGTCTTTATTCCCCCCCACAGAGATGATTATTTTATAAAAAGAGTCGTTGGTATACCTGGGGACCGAGTAAGGTATCAAGATAAGATTATATACATTAATGGGAAAAAGCAGACGCAAACTTTTGTAGCAAAAGTCCCCTCTGAATTTCCTGAAGCCCTTACGTATCGAGAAAAACTGGGTGAGATTGAGCATATGATCCAAAGGGATACGTTTAAACAGACTAGGATTGATGAGTGGCTCGTGCCTGAGGGCTTTTATTTTGTAATGGGGGATAACAGAGATCAAAGCAGTGATAGCCGCTATTGGGGCCTAGTCTCCGAGGAAGACATCGTGGGTAAAGCTATCTTGGTGTGGATGCATAAAGATCCCGGGATAAGCCTCCCGACTTTTTCTGAAAATAGATTTATAGAGTAGTTTTTTTTAAACTTTTCGAAGGGAAGATACTCAACGCGTATAACGCCTGATCCATATTTCGAAAAAAATTATTGACCATTTCAGAGGCTAAGATATCTTGTCTAAATTCGCCCGATTAGAAGGTTCTATTAATTATCGATTCGATGACCATACTCTTTTAGATAGAGCTCTCACCCATCGAAGTTTTAGTAAGAATAATAACGAACGACTGGAGTTTCTTGGTGACTCATTTTTAAATCATGTTATTGCTGCCTATCTATTTTCAAAGTTTACCTCCGCATCAGAGGGGGATTTGTCAAGAATGCGATCGAGTCTAGTAAGAAAAGAAACGTTGGCTTCCATAGGGCGAGAACTTGATTTAACTTCATTTGTAAGTTTCGGTGAAGGCGAAAAGAAGAGTGGCGCACGAAATCGCGAATCGATCATTGCTGACACTCTGGAGGGCCTCATAGGCGCAATTTTGTTAGATTCCAGTCTTGATATTGCTGCTCAGGTTGTTATCGATCTTTTCGAGAATGAGCTAAATGGTATTGACGAAGTAAATATGCTGAAGGACGCTAAAACTCGCCTGCAGGAAAAAATGCAGCGTTTTGGAGATCCCCCACCAGATTATGTTGTTGTATCCGTCGTGGGGAGATCTCCTAATGAGATCTTCGAGGTTGCGTGTTTTGCCAAAGGAATCAAACACGCAATCACTGGACGCGGTTCCTCAAAACGTCAAGCAGAACAAAACGCAGCAAAAAATGTCTTAGAAGAAATGGAATCATAGACATGGTTATGAAATCTGGTTACGTAGCTATTTTAGGAAGGCCTAATGTAGGTAAGTCGTCTTTACTGAATGCATTGATAGGGCAAAAAATCAGTATTACCTCCAGAAAGCCTCAGACAACCCGACAAAAAATTACTGGCATTTTAACTGAAGGTGAATGCCAAGTTCTTTTCGTAGATACTCCAGGTATGCATATAGAAAAGAACGATGCACTTAACCGATTTATGAATAGAGACGCGAAATCCGCGTTGGTTGGCGTTGATATTGTTGTCCTTGTTTTGGATCGAGGCAAATACAAGAGGGAGGACCAGATTGTCGCTGATTGCCTCAAG
>JAYYDI010000204.1:0-3636 GCA_036161055.1 Pseudomonadota bacterium | reverse complement strand
ATGAAGATCAAAAACCTTTAGTAACGAAATAGTGAGCTCTACGACTCCTAGCCCGGCGCCAAGGTGCCCTCCTGTCTTTCCAATCGTATGAAGTAGGAATGCTCTAATTTCATTTGCTAACTTCTTTAATTCGTGAGGGGTAAAATTTTTTAAATCCTTCGGAGAATTTATTAAGTCAAGAATAGGTGTTTCGGGTTTTTCTTTCGGGATTTCTTGAAACATTTTGGGGGGAGCCGGACTAGTTGTCGCTTTAAATATTTTTTAAGGTTTTAACTATCAAGTTCACTAGCCTGATCTTCTTCCAGCAAGAGCGCTTGTACTTTTTTTTCCGCTTCGCTCAAGGCAGTTTGACAATCCTTAGATAGCTTTATTCCTTCTTCAAAAATCTTTAGCGATTCTTCCAGAGATAAATCGCCACTTTCCATTTTCTCAACCAATCTGCTAAGTTTTTCTAATGATTCCTCGAAAGGATATATTTTCTCTTGTTCCATTTACTATTCCTATAATTTTTTAAGCGAGATCGTATGTTTTATTCTTTCGATTTTCTTACCTTTCCATATTAGGTGGATGCATCGCCACTCGTAATTTGATATTCAAGTTTATATGTTCCGGGACCTACTTGATATCTGTCCAGAGTATCTGGTCCGCAACTCGCCCCGCCCAAGCCCCGTTGCATTGCATCTAGATATACCCAGCAATACTCTGTTGGGCACAGTTCACTAATCCTCAGAGCCTTGGTTAGGTCTTCATCCAGATAGTTTGAAACCGAAGCCTGAATTTCTGATTGAACCGAAAACTTTACGTTTTTGGTTCCGTTAGAGATCTTTAGCCAAGAAATTTCGGTAAGATTCCCATGCTCTTGAGGCATGATGTATGGTACGTACTGCGCCTCAACCGAGGAACTGTGCTTCCTTTTCATGCCCGACTCTTTTCGATCCTCGTAGGTCTCTTGGGGCCCCTTACCAAACCAAGTAAGATTTTTATATTCCTTTGAAAACTTCCATCGCACACCAACCCTCGGCAGGTTTTTAAAATTTTTTCCGACGAGAAAACTATGAGATACCTTAAGACCTTTTATGGTCAAAGCATACTCGGAAATAACCTTTAGTCGACCTGCTTTGCATTCCCCTATCGAGCTTTGCTTTATGATGTTCGCACAGTTATTTGTATTTAAATATTTATGCGTCCATAAAATATTATCAATCCCCATTTTCTTCCAATTAAAAAGTGCTTTCCCTTCTTGATTTGGTAAGAATTTAAACCCATCGTTGTCAGTTGGTGCTCGCCAAAAATTCAGGATTAAAGGCCCTGCTAGCAACTCTTTTGCATTCCTCTTCCAACTAAAAAGACCGTTCTCGTTCAATGAGATCTCATTTTCTTTACTCGAAAGTTTTATTAAACTTCCGTTGGCTTGCTTTACCGCTTTTATCCTTTTAGGGAACCGCATTCTTCGATTAGGAGTTTGTAGTGTTATCTGATCCCATGCAACAAGGTGTCCTTTTTCCGCCCAATTAGTGTCATGACTTAAGCGACACTCAAAAATTACTGACACCTCTTTCCCCGCAGGATAACGGATTTTTTTTAATTTGAATTCTTCGTAATGCTGAGGCGGTGTAAAAAAAATCCTACTCTCTTTCGCCCCAGACGGATCGCCATCCACAAAAAATTGCCAAGAAATCTCATAATCCTCCAACCCTCTGAAGTAATGATCATTTTGGATTAAAAATTTATCCTTGGTATTTTTTATCTTCACGGGTTGGATAATTTTCTTTAATTCGATAAGAGCGTTATGCGGTCTTCCATCTGGCCAACAAAGGCCGTCACAAGCAAAGTTGAAGTCATGTCTTGATTCATCGAAGTCGCCTCCATAGCTCCATTCTCCTTTTGACTGGTTTTTCTTTTTTAATCCGTGATCTTTCCATTCCCAGATAAAACCGCCTTGCAGTCCGTGCCAGCGCTCAATAGTTTCCCAGTATTCTTTAAGATTTCCGCAACTGTTCCCCATAGCATGAGCATATTCACAAATTATCAGTGGGCGTGGATCAATACTCGTTCTCGCGTGTTGCTCTAACTCGTCGATCGATGGGTACATAGGGCATATTATGTCGGATCCATGCTTATTCTCGTCCCATTTGTTTCTGATTCCTTGCTCGCAGATTGCATTTTCATTGTGGATAGGTCTTGAGGGATCGAATTCTCTGATCCAGGCGATCATGCTCATTTGGTTTGGCCCGAACCCCGTCTCATTTCCGACGCTCCAAATAATTATGCTTGGATGATTTTTGTCTCTCTCGACCATGCGGCTGGCTCTTGATAAAAACTGAGGGGCCCAGTAGGAGTCCTCACCAAGTTGAGCATAATGCTGATGTGCCTCGAGATTTGCCTCGTCGATTACATAAAACCCTAATTCATCGCATAGTTCATAAAACTCTTCTTGATTTGGATAATGGCTTGTCCTGATTGCATTAATGTTATGTTGTTTCATTAGTAAAAGTTCTGCTCTGATTGATTCTTTATTTAGAACCCTACCCGTGACGTCACAATGATCGTGCCGGTTAACTCCTTTGATCAAAACGGCCTCGCCGTTTACTAATAACTCTTTTTCTCTTATTTGAATATCCCTGAAACCAAACTTGATTTTGGTGCTTTCTATTATTCTGCCTTGTGGCGAGATCAATTTAATTCGAGCTTCATACAGGGTTGGGGTCTCGGCGCTCCAGGGTGCGACCGTAGTCGACGGCCAGTCAAAACTTAACCTCGCGCCCTTACCTATGATAGGGTAGAAGTTACTTTTGTTGATGGTTTTCTTTAATTCCCTTTTCGAGAAGGTGTCGCCTATTTCACCTAGAACAGCGATGCTTACGGAGTATCCGATTGATTGTCGACCTTCCCCCCCGATTTTTACTATGATGCTAAGTGCCCCGGTTAAGTTGTCTACCGAGTAGTCTGGTTTTATAAAAACATCTTTTAAATAAACCGTCTCGGTTTGATACAAGAATACGCCTCGGTGAATGCCGGCATGAGACCAGTGGTCCTGATTTTCGATATAACTGCTATCGCTGTATCGAAGCACCTTAATGGCTAACTCGTTTTCTCCCGGATGGAGAAAAGGTGTTATGTCAAATTCTGCTGGAAGCCTAGAGTCTTTTGAAAAGCCTACCTCTTGATTATTACAGTACAAAAAAAAACAGTTCTCGATTCCGCCTAAAAAAATTACCCAGCGTTTTTTGATGTATTTTTTTTTTATGTTGAATTTCTTCTTGTAAAGACCTGTAGTATTTTTGGGAACAGAAGGAGGCTCTCCATTGAAAGGCAAAAGTACATTTGTATAGATCGGTTGGTCTTCAGAAATTCTCTGGTCCATTGTCCACAAACTTGGAACGTTGACGTCAAGCCATCCCTCATTTCTTCCTTTAAACCATTTGTCTGCGTTTTCTAAATTCTTTGACCACTTAAATTGCCACTGACCGTTTAAGTCAATCCTCTCTCCCGAAGAGATAAAGCTTGACCTTGCAGGCAATCTGCCGATCGATAAAACCTCTGGATTTTCCCAATGCTTGTTCAATTTTTTATAGGTTTGCTTTAGATTGGTAAGCGACTATGCTAACACGATCTGGTTCAGTCTGAATGATAAAG
>JAYYDI010000203.1:0-6404 GCA_036161055.1 Pseudomonadota bacterium | reverse complement strand
CCGGCGACTGCGATACCATATCGATACCTCATAAGCTCTGCAAGCATTTCAGCGCGCTGAACTACCGGAATACGATTTTCAATCGCCATTGAATACTCTGGATTATCTTTCGAAATAGCACTTGAAACTACTACAGCATCCGCACCATTGATTTGAGAAGTTTTGTGCCCAATGAATATTTTAGCGCCGAGCGCACTAAGTCTGTTCGTAGTGTCAGAAGACTGATTATCAGAACCCGATATGAGATATCCTTGATTATGCAGAACTTCCGCAATTCCACTCATCCCAGCTCCGCCGATTCCAACAAAATGGATTTTTTTAATTCGTCCCATTTGGGTGGCGGTGTCGTAAACAGAATCAACCATTTCTGTCTCGCTCTAACCCTGCTTCAATCTCGATTCGAAGTAAAATTGCAACCATCACCAAACAAACTACTAAGCTGTTACCACCGTAACTGATAAAGGGCAGGGTTATTCCTTTAGTCGGCAAAACTCCCAAATTTACTCCGAGGTTTACAACAGACTGAACCCCCAAGAGAATCGAAATTCCATATGCAAGGCTAGAATGGAAATTCATTCCCTTACTCCTCGCAGAATTTCCAATCGATAGCCCTCGGATTACTAAAATCAAAAATAGTAAAACAACGCTAGCGGCGCCTACAAAACCTAACTCTTCGCCAATGATTGAGAAAATAAAATCAGTATGAGCCTCGGGTAAAAAGAACAGTTTCTGTATGCTATTCCCAAGCCCTAACCCCAGCCACTCGCCTCTTCCAAAAGCTATGAGCGCTTGTGTTAATTGATATCCACTTCCAAACGGATCATGCCAAGGATCAAAGAAAGAAATAATCCTTTCAAACCTGTAGGGTTGTATTAGCGAAAATATCATTATAAAAATTAAGATAAGAAAACCTAGAGGTATTAGGAATCGTGAAGACACTCCTGAAAGATATAAAACCGCTACGCTAGCAAAAATTAACACGATAGAGGCACCAAAATCTGGCTGTTGCATTAGAAGCAAAACAATAATGCCAAGAAAAAAAATCGGACCAAGAAAAATTCTTGGCTTGCTTGATACGTCATCTGTTTTATTATCTAAACTCTTAGCAAGAAAGACCAAGAAAAATAATTTAACGAATTCAGATCCTTGCAAGTTGATTGGTCCGATTTGGATCCAACGGGTAGAGCCATTAACCTCTTTTCCAAAGCCTGGCAAAAGAACCGTGATCAAAAGCAATAAGGAAATAATTAAAAAAACCCAACTCATTCTCTTCCAAAATATCATTGGTAATCCAAGAACAAAAACGAATGCTAGTAATCCTAAGAAAATGTAAATATGATGGGTAGCAACTAAATGAAATGGGTTATCGTAATCTCTCAGTCCTATTTCCATTGAAGCAGAACCCACCATGATCGACCCAAAGACTAATAGAGCAAGCGTTGTAGCTGACAGAACAGGGTCAATCGGACTAATGATATTTTCCGGATAAATTTCTCTACGCTTTTTTAAACCAGCTTTCATGAGAGCACCTCTGAAACCGCTCTCTTAAAAACCTGGCCCCTTTCTTCAAAGTTTTCATACTGATCAGTACTGGCGCACCCAGGCGCTAGCAGAACTAGATCTCCTGCGCGTGAATTCTTGTAGCATTCATAGACTGCATCCTGCAGATTTTTAAAACTCTTTGGAGAACAGCACGAGAGATCGCGTGCTAATTGTTGAGGGTTTTTCCCGATAATATAAACAGACTTAACAGATAGCTTTATCTTTTCAGCTAGGGAAGAAAAACTCACGCCCTTTGTCTCTCCTCCTAATATGAGATGTATCCGATAGTTTTTCGCGTAGCTACTTAAAGAGGCCAAAAGAGCTCCTTGATTTGTCGCTTTAGAATCATTAACGAAAAGGACTCCGTTCTTGTCTCCCACCACCTCACTGCGATGAGGCAAACCCCGAAAGTTTATGATCGACCGCAGAACAGAAGAGAAATCAACATCTAGAAGCCAAGCTATAGCTATCGTTGCGAGAACGTTTTCTAGATTATGGCTACCCTTTATCTTCAACTCACTTTCTTTGAGTAGGACCTCAGAGCCATGGACTAAAAACGTTTCATTATTGCGTGTGACCGTGCCAAAATTTC
Source organism: Pseudomonadota bacterium (assembly GCA_036161055.1). GTDB lineage: Bacteria > Pseudomonadota > Gammaproteobacteria > Pseudomonadales > Azotimanducaceae > UBA9659. The sequence goes on along the minus strand of JAYYDI010000203.1, from coordinate 4,270 downwards.
CTGGGCCACTTGTCTTTCCATGCCCAAAAGTAGCTACCTCTTGATAACTGCCTTTTACCTTCTTTGATAAAGCGCGGTTAATTACCGCTTTCTTGCAATTATCATAGATTGATAATTTAGTTGAAAAATAAGATTCCTGATCATCATAACGATCCATATGATCGGGAGATAGATTAAGAACTACAGCCACCTCTGGGCTTACTTCATAGAGATTCTCTAATTGAAAACTAGACAACTCTAAAACCGCGAGAGCCGGGTTTGAATTTATGTGGTCTAGAACAGGCTCGCCGATATTTCCCGCTAACAATATCTTTTCATACTGATTCGCCAGCACAAGAGAAACTAATTCAGAAACAGTTGATTTTCCATTCGTTCCAGTAATCGCGACCACTGGGCATCGAGCGTTGTCAAAAAAAATCTTGATGTCGCTTAATATTTTGGCCCCGTTTTTTACCGCCTGATCGATACACTGTTTTTGCTTAGACACACCGGGGCTGAGGTATATCTCCGACACATCTAAAGCGCTATAATCGCCGAATGATGTTACCTTAACCCCCTTTTTTATGTCGTTTAATTGAGACATTCGTTCTTCGGTCAAATTATCTTCAATAACCTCATAATCAAGATTTTGAGCTGTTAAAAATTTCGCATAACTTAATCCGGTCTTTCCCAAACCTGCGATTACTCTTCGCACTTCAGACATGCTCTCTCGCCTCCAAAGCAACGCGAATGCAATCTAAATCTTGATACGGAATCTTTTTAAACCCAATCTGTTGGAACATTTCTCGGCCTTTTCCCGCAACTAGAATAACTTCCTCATTTTCAGCGGCTCTAATAGCGTCCTTAATCGCTCTAGCTCTGTCGGGCTCACACAAGTATGATCCGGGGATTCCCGCTCTGATATCACGAATGATATTTTCAGGAACCTCTCCTCGAGGATTATCATTGGTCAGAATAATCACATCTGATGTTTCGCTCGCTATTTTACCCATAAGATGACGTTTTGAAGGATCTCGGTCTCCGCCACAACCAAAAATGCAGGTTAACTTCCTTCTCCCAAAATGTTCACGGATACTGCGAAGAGCTTTCTCTAAGCCGTCTGGTGTATGCGCATAGTCAAGAAATACTGTTGGCTCCTTTTCCTTCGAAACCAACTCCATTCTTCCAGGAACGCCGACTAAATGTTCGATGGAATTGGAGATTTCCTCACCACTCCAACCCATAGAATTCAACGTAGCCAATGTTGCCAAGATATTTTCTACATTGAAGGTTCCAAATAAAGCTAAATCGATCGAAAATTCAAAACCAGAACAAGAAACTTTTAAGGAAATTCCTTTTCTGTTGAAACTCTCAGAGATCAAGCGAATATCTGCAGAACGCTTGCGTCCAAAGGTTTTTACTTCAATATTAGGAGACAAAAGTCGCTTCAAATCCTCCGCATATTCATCATCTTCATTAATAACCGCTTTTTTTAGAGAAGCGAAGGTAAATAACTTTGCCTTTGCCTTTCTATATGCACTCATGGTCTTGTGGTAATCAAGATGATCCTGGGTGATGTTAGTGAGAACAGCAATGTCCAAATCAACCCCGGACAGGCGTCCCTGATGCAGACCATGAGAGGAAGCCTCCAGAAAAATATGCTCGAATCCTTTATCATAAAGAGTTCTCAGAATACCCTGCAATCTAATTGCATCAGGGGTCGTTAAGTCAGTATCGACTAGTTTTTCTGGCTCTCCATAACCTAATGACCCAATGATGCCTGAGCTAAAACCTTTCCCTCTCAAAACTTGCGCGAGAAAGTGAGTTACAGAGGTTTTTCCATTTGTCCCAGTCAGAGCGGTTATCTGCATGTTCTGAGAGGGAAATCCGAAAAAACGAGACGCATATTTCCCTAAATCTTTTCTCAGATTGGGTAAGCAGAAGATTGGCAAATCCGTCTTGTTATTCTTTACGGCCGGTTTATCGGTTATGACCGCAGCGGCTCCTCTATTAAGTGCATCGCTGATAAAATCATTACCTTCATATTTGCGCCCCGATAGGCTTACGAAGAGTTCACCTTTTTTTATTTTCCTACTATCTGCGGAAATCCCCTTCAAGAGAATGTCCGGCAGATCTTTACCACAAATAAGTTCACTTAATAATATTTCCATCAAACTGAACCTTTTCTTGCGGGCGGAATGTTCAAGATTCTCAAAGCTCCGGTCATGACTCTCGAGAAAACTGGGGCAGCAATGGTACCGCCGCCACCCCGTGCGGTTTGTGGATCATTTATAAGCACGACAGCAACTAATTTAGGTTGACTGGCTGGAGCTAATCCCGCAAAAAACGCAAGGTGGTTTGTATCCGTATATCCATCTGAGCCTACTTTTCTGGCAGTTCCTGTCTTGCCTGCGACTTGATAACCATCCACTTTGGCTTTTTGTCCGGTACCGTCTATAACTACTAATGACAACATTTTTTTTAACTGACCAGCCACGGCTCTCGAGAAGACCCGCGTCGATTCTGAGCTTCCACCTCTTAAAAGAGTCAAATCTCTCTTTAAACCATCGTTTGCTATTGTCATATATGCGCTCGCAAGATGAGTAGGAGTCAGAGTTAAACCATAACCATAAGCGAAGGTAACTCGGTCGATATCTCTCCAACGGCGAAAATACGGGAGAGAACCTGTTTCCTCGCCAGGGAATCCAATCGAAAGCGTCTTTCCAATGCCCATCCTATCGAACAGTGACCTGACCTCGTGAGCATCTACATTTAGGGCAAGCTTAGAGATCCCAACTTGGCTAGAGTGAGCGATCACCTGATCCAAATTTAACAATCCACGATTAGAAGGATCTCGAACCACTAAGCTACCTATTTTCAACGATCCAGGAGCGGTATCGATAGAAGATTCGGTAGAATATTTACCGGTCTCCAAGGCTGCAGCAACAGTCAATGGCTTAACGGTAGAGCCGGGCTCATACACATCTGTTAGCGCTCTGTTCCGCAGTGCCCTCGGATCTAAAACTCGTTGATTACGATAATTCGGGTTAAAAGAGGGTTGGTTGACCATTGCTAGAATTTCTCCGTTCTCTACATCCAACAGAACGACAGACCCAGATTGCGCTTCAAAAGAGGAGACAGCAGACTTTAATTCCTTGTACGCCAGATATTGCAAGCGCAGGTCTAGGGACACCGTCAGATTTTTGCCTGGTTCAGCCAATACGACGTGCTGTTCGTCTTTTACAACCTCCCTATGAGCATTTCTCAGAAATTTTTTCTGACCAGGAGTGCCAGTTAATAATTTGTCGTGAGCAAGTTCCAAACCCTCTATCCCTTTATCATCCGTATTCACTATCCCTACCACGTGAGCAGCTACCTCTCCTGCTGGATAGAATCTTTTGAAAGTGCGGTCTGCCTGCAACCCCTTCAATCCTAAATCTAAAAGTTTACGGGCGTCTGATGGTGGAACGTCTCTCCTTAAATAGTAACCTTTGCCTTGAGTATGTCCTCGAATCTTTTCCCGAAGAACTTTAGGCGTTACCCGCAAGTAGTCCGCTAAGGGAGAAAGATCTTGATCGGATGAGAGAATTTCGGTGGGGTCAAGCCTCAAAGCAAATGCTGGAGTGCTTACAGCCAAAGGCCTACCAGAGCGATCTTGGATCATTCCGCGATTGACCTTTATGACAGAGGTACCGATCGCCCTTTTTTCACCTTCTTGCTGTAGGAATTCTTTCTGGTCAAGATTCAAGAATAAAAGCCTAGCTACAATCACTAACGCTGAAATAAAGACAGCTATCACTACGATATAAACTCTCAAAAAACTCATCTTAAAACCACGAGTTCATCTGTCATAGGAGTACGCATGTTTAGCTGTTTTTTTGCAAGATCCGTGATTCTTGAATAATCTGCAAACGCTTCCCTCTCTAAAATCAGCTTTTGATATTCAAAATCTAAATCATCTCTCTTCTTTTGAATGATGTGAAGATTTCGATATAACTCCCTTGTCTGATGAGAAGAGAAAGAAACGAAAAAAGCCGTGATTCCTAATGCTAGGACTAGAGAAGCGATGATCATTTGACGCGGGGAAATTATCCATAGTAGAAGCGCAGCGCTGGTTTTCATCATGGCATTTTCTCTGCCACTCTCATAGTAGCGCTTCTTGATCTTCGGTTATTAAGAATTTCTTCCGCGGAGGGTTTTATAGGTTTTCCAAGAACTTTGATGGTTCTCTTGATATCAGTATCTTTAATCGGAAACTTTCTTGGGAAATAGTCTCCTCGAGCTTTACGAT
>JAYYDI010000202.1:0-4005 GCA_036161055.1 Pseudomonadota bacterium | reverse complement strand
ATTTCTAACGGAAAACCTGCGCCGAGACATTTAGACCTAAGGCCGTTCGTTTTAAGTGGCCGCGAAACTTGGGTAACTTCGGGAGGACTCACGCGGGTAGCGTTAAAAGAGGGCTCGCTCGTAGTTAATTCTTCGCAAGGTGGCGGAAGCAAAGACACTTGGGTAGTAGAGTGAAGGGATCCACGTGCTTTCCCGAGTAGCGGAGAGGCTTTATTGGTTAGCTCGATATCTCGAAAGGGCCGAGAGCACGGCGAGACTTATCTCAATATACAACCACCTAATCATGGATATACCAAAAGGCTCAGAGCCCTCGTGGATGATTCTTGTCGATATCCTAGAAGCGAAGCAGACGTTTGAAGGGCGATATAACACGGGAACAGAGCAGAACGTGCATAGATTCCTGATCGAGCGTGCTGAGGAACGAAGCAGTGTTCCGCATTCAATTCTCCGTGCTTACGAAAATGTCAGGACCACACGCGACGCCTTGCCTCAAGAAGCTTGGGAATATATTAGCGAGCTCCGCATTTATGTCCTAGAACATTCAAAGCAAAGCCTAGCTAGATCAAAACGATTGGCCTTCCTAAATGAGATCGTGCAACGATGCCAGACGCTAACTGGCCTGTTCCACAGTTCACTCAGTCGAGATGAAGTATACAGCTTTCTGAAAATCGGGAGGTTAGTAGAAAGAGCCGATATGGGCATAAGGATTACTGATGTAGGGACTCAAGATATTATAGATAGAGAAGGCGCCTTTAAATCTATTGATCAACTGCTTTGGGCAGCTCTTCTTGAAGCTTTGTCAGCAAAAAGCGCCTACAGACGAATGAAAGGGCCCGTAATCGATAGAGAGAATGTAATAGAGTTGATATTACAGGAAGAGAATTTCCCCAGATCATTAACATATTGCACGAGAGAGTTGAGAGTCGAACTAATGCGTTTGCCTAACTCGGAAGCATCTTTAAAAAAGGTCCACAAAATATTACGAGTATTGAAAGGTTACGATTCCTCGCAAGCGGTTTACTTGCACGAGTTCAACATAAATCTCCAGAAACTTTTAAGGGAACTAGGAATCAGTTTTTCCAAAACTTGGTTTCAAAGAGGCGTCTCTTGATAAAATTTAAATGTCCGTGCGGTGCAGACACATACTTTGACAGCATTAACTGTGCGTTTTGCGGGGCAATGTTAGGCCTTAACCCGAAAACTTGGAATTATGAGTTCTTAACGAAAGAGGGTAATACTCATACGAGTAAATCGATGAGTTCAGGGGCAATTTGTAAAAACGGTCTTCAATACGGGGTTTGTAACTGGATTCGAGATCCAAGATCGAAAAATGGATTATGTTTCTCTTGCTCCTTCAATAGGTATATTCCTAATCTAGAGACCCAGGAAAATATCTCCCGCTGGAAAATACTGGAACTTGCGAAGAGGAGACTGTTTTTCAACATGCTTCGTTTAAACATTATATGGTCGAGCAGATGGGTTTCGCCCGAAAAAGGGCTTCTGTTCGACTTTCTAGAAGACAGCCGAACCTCACCGAACATCCACCCGGCAGAATTTGTGTCGACTGGCTATAGCAAGGGAATAATAACCATCAACGTTTTAGAGGCAGATCCCGCTCAAAGAGCTGCTCAGAAAGCGGCGAACAAGGAGGTTTACCGAACCGTTTTGGGACATATGCGACACGAGAGTGGACACTACGTATGGGATATGCTTCAGTCCGAGAGCGAAATAAGAAAATCTTTTTGCAGGGTTTTTGGGAATCCAGACCAAGACTACGAGAAGGCATTAAATAAGTTTTATTCAAAAGGGCAAAGGCCAGATTGGACAGATAGTTACATAACTCCATATGCTTCCTCTCATCCGATTGAGGATTGGGCCGAGACGTGGGGGCACTATCTCCATATAGATGATGGGCTGGAGACCGCGAAAGCTTTTAACCTTATCGAACCCAATTCAGGTCAGGCAGGCGTGCGCCATAGGCTCAAAACTTGGCAAGACTTGACGATAAAACTCAACGAAATGAATCGCAGCATGGGAATTAATGATCTCTATCCATTTGTAATAAACGAGCCAGTCATTCAGAAGTTTGAATATATTGATGAAATCATTCGTGCTCTGCAAAAACCTGATCTAAGCTAGGGAGCCTCTCAAAAGCTACACGTATATTCTCTTCCCAACTTTCTCTTACCGCAGAGAGGTATGAATGAGACTCGTCCAACTTGAAGTATTGCTCGTGGGAAACAAGGCTGTCTTTCCTGTAAAACAAACATTCTATTGGTGGACCCACGGTGACATTAGACCGCATAGTACTGTCAACAGAAACTACTGCGCATCGCATCGCCGTTTCATAGGGAGTATCAGACTTGATGATTCGGTCTAAGATAGGCTTTCCATATTTGACCTCACCGATTTGAAGGTACGGTTGGTCTTTTGAGGGTTTTATGTGATTTCCTTCCGGGTATATCATGTATATTCCAGGCTTTTGACCACTGATCTGACCGCCTAAGATAAATGTGACGCTAGCATCGAATGCCGAAATCGCCTGCTCGTTAGAGAGAAATTTACTGGTCTCAGCAAGGACTAGTTGCCCAATGTAATCTGCGATGTCTGAGATGTGTTTCAGGGAGTAGACATTAGTTTCTGCGGTTTCACGAACATCACGCTTGATTCGTGCAATGACCGCCTGGCTGGTCGCAAGGTTGCCAGCCACTAAAAGCACTAACGTTCTGTCATCTTCTCTTGAGAAAACGTGCATTTTCTTATGCGTGCCAACTCTGTCTGGGCCGGCGTTAGTTCTGGAGTCGGCACAAAAGACAATCCCGTCGTCAATCAATATGGCTAAACAATAACTCATACCTGTATCTCCTTTGAAGTCTTACGTGCCTAGAAGCTTAAAGGACCAAAATAATCTTACCTCACAAAATGATTTTGTGAACTCCTTTTGCTAATTTGAATCGATTTCAATGTTGCGTGGCGAGCTTGCTCTGCAAGAAAAAAAACCTAGTTTTATCAGGGCAGAACGATATTAAAATTGGGGTCGAAATCATCGAGTCTCCGGAAAACGTTCAAGACACCAAGCGGGTTTCCCTTAACCTTTATGTTGCCCTTCGCTATTTCCATTGGCATGCTCGTCTCCCGGGATGCAATTAGATCGAAAACTTGCCGAGTCATAATCATTTCTGCGTTCGGATCATCGTCTAGTTTGTTGGGGATGTTATTCAATACACTATTTTTCAATCGAAGCACAAAGTTCTCATTGGTATCGGTAAATCTTAGGTTAATTGTAATATCTAAATCGTCCGCGCCCTCAGGGTTCAATCTGACACCCAAAAAATCTAAAAACATTTTTGTTGGAACGCTTGCAATGAGGTCTCTGGAAACAACTCTGGTTTTCTCTCGCGCCAAAACCCCTCTACGCAGTTCGGTCGCCCCCGAGAGATAAAAATTTCGCCAGGGCCCGCTCTCTGATTGGAATCCAAGTTGCTCATAAGCATCGGCGAGCAAGAATCGACCCGTGCGGTTCTCAGGCATGGCAAAAACTAAATGATTTAGCAGTTCAGCCGCCCAACGATAGTCACCTAACTCCAATGCTCGCTTTGCAACTGTTATTAGATTGTCCTCGCCTCCGGCTAGTTCAAGATATTTGATAGCCCTGGTTTTAGGATCTTGGGGATTTAAAAGAGCGGGATTACCATCAAAAAAACCTAAATAAAAGTTGTAGACAGCGCGTGAATTATGACTCACTGTTCCGTAGTAATCACGATTATAAAACTCGTTACCGAGCGATGGAGGCAATTCTAGCTGATTTGATATTTCTGTCGGTGTTAGCCCGCGATTCATGAGACGAACTGTTTGATCATGAATATATCGATACATATCTCTTTGTTTTGATATGTAATCAAAACCCTCTTTGCGCCCCCAGCGCGGCCAATGGTGGCTGCCGAAGACTATCTCTGCTCTTTCTCCAAAAAGTTCGATCGTATCATTAAGATGCCGAACCCAGAC
>JAYYDI010000201.1:0-3555 GCA_036161055.1 Pseudomonadota bacterium | reverse complement strand
TGGATAGAAAACTCGCTGTTCTGACTTCTTGAAGCATGTCTAAATCATTATTGCTTGCTGAGCCGTCAGTTCCAATTGCGACATTAATATTTTTCGCTAATAAATCACTAATCGGACAGATTCCCGATCCTAGCTTCATGTTCGATTCGGGACAATGGCCGATGTGAACTTTGTTTTGAGCAAGTTTATCTATTTCATCCGAGTTCAATTGAGTTAAATGAATTGCCTGAAGCCTTTCGTTGAGTATCCCTAGGTTCTCGATTCGAGTAAGCGGGCGAAGGCCCGATCCATCTAATGAGTCTTGTATTTCTTGATTAGTCTCATGTAAGTGAAGTTGAACTTTAAGATCATGTTTGTCCGCTAGTTTAGCAACGTTTAGGAAACCTTCATCGGAAACGCTGTATGGCGCATGAGGAGATAAGGAAAGGGTCTGCAAAGGATTATCTTGTTGTTGATCAAGAATCGCTACGCATTTTGCGAGATGATCTTTTTCATCTCGCGCCCAATTATTTGCATATTTAATTATCGGAATCCCGATTTGTGCTCTCATGCCAAGAGACGAAAACGCGCTTGAGGACGCATCGGGGAAAAAGTAATTGTCCGCAACCGTGGTCGTTCCGCCCATTATCATTTCAACTCCAGCAAGTTGAGTGCCATCTTGCACAAAATTTGGGTCAACGAGTTTGGCTTCAATAGGCCAAATCCAATTATTCAGCCAATCCATCATATTTCGATCGTCTGCTATTCCTCTGAGCAGAGACATCGCTCCATGAGCGTGAACATTTATGAAGCCTGGAGTTAAAAGTTGATCCGGGAGCGAAATGTTTGGAGTTCCCCGAAAAATTCTCAAAGCCTCGCGCGTTGGCAGTATCTTCGAAATTATGTTGTGCGAGACTGCTACAGAATATTCTTTTAGAACACATGATCTTGGAATTACGGGGGCAACCCATTTGGGAGAAATGAGGTAGTCTATGTTTTGGCTCATAAAACTAAAGCTCTAGGCAATAAATCGGTAATTTCTTTGGTTCTTGTAGCAAACTTAAGCACTCCGTTCTGACAAAAAAAAGTAAACATTAACTATAAACTAATATTAGTCAAAGGCGTAAAAAATCATAAAAAACAATAATTTAAAATATCATCATCGCTTAAAAAAAATTGAGCTCAATTTTAGATTCGTGTTAAAATTTCATCCTGAACTTTTGGTATTTTAAGTGTTTTTTTCGGTCTGTTTCAGCCCTTTTTTCTTGCTAGTTAAATCTTAATAAACAAGATTATAGATCTAAATTATTTGAGCTAAGCATAACGAAACTGACCACGAAACGTTGTTAATGGGTGGTAATTTGTTGTGTCAGATCAGAATGATAAAAATATAGGAACGATAAGCATCGAAGAGGAGCTCAGGTTATCTTACCTCGATTATGCTATGAGTGTTATTGTTGGGCGCGCTCTTCCCGATGTTAGAGATGGGTTAAAGCCAGTTCATCGAAGAGTCTTGTTTGCAATGAGCGATTTGAACAATAACTATAATCGGCCTCATATCAAGTCGGCTAGGGTTGTGGGCGAAGTCATAGGCAAATATCATCCGCATGGAGATATGGCTGCTTACGAAACAATTGTTCGGATGGCTCAAGATTTCTCGATGCGTTATCCACTAGTTGATGGTCAAGGGAATTTTGGGTCTCTGGATGGAGATGGAGCTGCTGCCTCGCGTTATACAGAGGTCAGAATGGAGAAGATTTCTCAGGAACTGCTGGCAGACTTAGATAAAAATACAGTTGACTTTTCTGAAAATTACGATGGCACGCTGAAAATGCCCGAGGTTTTGCCATCTAGACTTCCTAATCTCCTTATAAACGGGTCAAGTGGCATAGCTGTGGGCATGGCCACAAACATTCCTCCCCATAATTTAAAAGAAGTTATAGCTGGTTGTCTTGCATTGATGGAGGCTCCAGACATTACTGTTGAAGAATTGATGAGTCACATCCCTGGACCTGATTTCCCGACAGCCGCTCAGATTAATGGTCGCGCAGGAATAGTACAAGCATATAAATCGGGTAGAGGAAGAATTCAGATTAGGTCGAGGTGCGAGGTGGAATGTGATGCGAAGACCGGTAAAGAAAGGATAATAATCAAAGAAATTCCTTATCAGGTGAATAGGGCAAAGCTTTTGCAGAAAATTGCAGAGTTGGTCAGAGAGAAAAAAGTTGATGGAATAGTGGAATTGAGAGACGAGTCTGCTTCCGAAACGCGAATAGTAATCGAATTGAGGAAAGGCGAGATAGGTGAAGTTGTCCTGAACAATCTATACGCGCTGACCCAGCTCCAGAGCGTGTTTGGCATAAATATGGTTGCTTTGGTTGAAGGCGAGCCTAAGGTGCTTAATTTAAAAGAGGTCCTCGAATGCTTTATTGTTCACCGCCGAGAGGTAGTCACCCGGCGAACGTTGTTTCTCCTTTCTCGAGCAAGGGCAAGAGGTCATATTTTAGAAGGCCTAGCCGTTGCCCTATCGAATATTGACAGCGTGATCGAGCTTATTAAAAGCTCCGCAAATTCTCAGGAAGCCAAAGACAAAATTCTTGAACTAGCTTGGGTTTCTGAAACTGTTAAAGAGATGCTCGAAAATGCAGACGAGGGCGCGACCACCCCAGAAGATGTGGAACACGGGAGAGGTCTGCAGGATGACGGACGTTATTACCTTACCGAAACTCAAGCTCAAGCTGTATTGGATATGAGACTAAATCGGCTTACAGGGATGGAGCGGGAAAAATTGATCGAGGAATATCGCGAAATCATCAGTGATATTTCGGAGTTAATTGCTATTCTAAGTAGCTCCGAGAAACTCATTGGAATCATTCGTGAGGAACTAATGTCGGTGCAGCAAGAGTATGGAGACGAACGCAGAACAGAGATAGTCGACGTTGAAGAAGATTTGACAGCTGAAGATCTTATTCCTGAACAAGATGTCGTAGTCACATTCTCGAATGGGGGATACGCAAAAACTCAACCCCTAGACGCCTACCGTGCGCAAAGAAGAGGGGGCAGGGGGAAAAGCGCGGGAAAGGTCAAGGAAGAAGACTTCATCGATCATCTTCTTATAGCAAATACTCATGAGATGCTTCTCTGTTTCTCCAACAAGGGAAAAGTCTATTGGCTGAAAGCTTATCAAATTCCCCCTTCCAGCAGGACAGCCCGAGGCAGGCCCATCGTTAATATCCTCCCGTTAGATGAGGGTGAGAAAATTACAGCTATGCTCCCAATCAAAGGATATGATGAAGATCGTTTTATTTTCATGGCTACATTGAATGGGACTGTCAAAAAAACTCCATTGAAGGATTTCTCTCGCCCCAGAAGTACAGGTTTGATTGCCATCGAGTTGGATGAAGGCAATACACTGGTCGGGGCGTCCATTACGGACGGAACTAAAGACGTTATGTTGTTCAGTTCTGGTGGTAAGGCAATACGGATTAAGGAATCTGATGTGAGAGCGATGGGAAGAACAGCTCGAGGTGTTCGTGGGATTAAATTAAAAAAAGAAGAGCAGCTGATATCATTAAT
>JAYYDI010000200.1:0-3287 GCA_036161055.1 Pseudomonadota bacterium | reverse complement strand
CGCTTACGCTCAACTTGGTGGGATGCCCATGATGATGATCACAGGCCAAAAGCCAGTTAAAAAATCCAAGCAGGGACGCTTCCAGATTCTTGACGTTGTCGACATGATGGGTCCAATCACAAAGTACACCCATCAGATAGTGGCCAGCGATAATATTCCCAGCAAAACCAGGGAGGCATTCAGATTAGCGGAAGACGAAAAACCGGGCGCGGTTCACCTCGAACTTCCGGAAGATATCGCGGATGAGCAAACAGATGAGCAACCCATGATCCCGCGACCTGCTAGACGAGCCATCGCGGAGGAAAAAGCAATTAGATCGGCAGTAGAGAGCATCGAAGCAGCAACCGCACCGCTTTTAGTTGTCGGGGCTGGCGCCAACAGGAAAGTTACTGGCAACATGCTCACTGCCCTAGTTGAAGATTTCGGCATCCCGTTTGTGACAACTCAACTGGGGAAAGGAGTTGTCGACGAGAGACACCCTCTTTTCATGGGTAACGCGGCTCTAAGCGCCGGAGATTATGTTCATCGAGCTATCGAGGCATCTGACCTCATCATAAATGTTGGCCATGACGTTATTGAAAAACCGCCTTTTTTTATGCGCGACGGGGGACCAACTGTTATTCATGTTTCATTCAACCGTGCGGAAGTAGACCCAGTATATTTCCCTCAAATTGAAATCGTAGGAGACATTGGAAATGCGCTTTGGCAAATCAAGGAAAAACTCTCTAAACAAAGCCATTGGGATTTTTCCAGAATGGCATTTGTGAAAACCAAACAAAGCGAAAATCTTAGTGAAGGAGAGGACGATCCCCGGTTTCCAATCTACCCTCAAAGACTAGTGAAAGAAGTGCGTGACGCGATGCCTGACGATGGGATTATATGTCTTGATAACGGCGTCTATAAAATCTGGTTCGCTCGAAATTACCCGGCCTATCTGCCAAACACCGTATTGCTAGATAATGCGTTAGCCACAATGGGTGCGGGCCTGCCATCGGCTATGGCAGCGAACCTGGTCCATCCCAACAAAAAAATTATGGCGGTCTGCGGGGACGGCGGTTTTATGATGAACTCTCAAGAGCTTGAAACAGCAGTTAGACTTAAGCTAAACCTTACAGTTTTAATCTTAAATGATAGTGCTTACGGGATGATTCGTTGGAAGCAAGCGAACATGGGCCTAAAAGATTGGGGACTAGAGTATGGGAATCCTGATTTCGTGAAATATGCAGAGAGCTACGGAGCATTTGGTCACAGAGTTGAGAGCTCAGATTCATTATCGGACATTTTAAAGCACTCTCTGGATACTCCCGGGGTTCATTTAATTGATTGTCCGGTGGATTACTCTGAGAATGACGAAATCCTTAACGTCAATATTAAGAAACTAAGCGCAGAGATTTAACGAGGAGATTTAAAAAAGTGGCACTGAGAGAGAAATATCCTTACTTTTTGGCGAATGAGGCTGTCTATGCAAATGATGACCTCGTCGTTACAGATAAGTATACGAACAAGCCAGCAACTCGAGTGGCGTTAGCTGATTCAAAAGCCATTGACCAAGGAATAGCTGCTTCTGTTTTAGCAGCACCTGAAATGGAGGACATGCCCTCTTTCGAAAGGCAACAGATCCTCGAGCATTGCGTCACGAGATTTCGAGAGAGGTCGGATGAACTTGCGTACGCACTATGTATTGAGGCTGGAAAGCCCATCAGGGACAGCAAAGGCGAGGTCAGTCGACTTATTGATACATTCAAAATTGCAGCAGAGGAGTCAGTGCGAATTCCCGGAGAGCTGCAGACTCTTGACATATCACCAAGAGCAAAGGGCTACCGAGGAATGTGGAAGCGAGTGCCGATCGGACCATGTTCTTTCATTTCCCCGTTTAACTTCCCCTTAAATTTAGCAGCACACAAAGTCGCACCGGCAATAGCAGCTGGCTGCCCATTCGTTATGAAACCAGCCTCAAGAACACCGCTCGGTGCAATAATTATGGGAGAGGTGCTAGCAGAAACCAGCTTACCGAAAGGAGCTTTCTCTATTCTCCCCTGCTCTAGAGATGGCGCAGATCTTTTTACAGTAGACGAAAGATTAAAACTTCTCAGCTTCACTGGATCACCAGGAGTCGGCTGGGACTTAAAAGCGAAATGCGGTAAGAAAAAAGTAGTTCTAGAGCTTGGGGGCAATGCTGCTGTTGTGGTCGATTCGGACACCCAGGATATCGATGACGCGATAGAGAGAATAATCTTTGGAGCTTTTTATCAATCTGGGCAAAGTTGCATTGGAGTTCAGAGAATTATCATTCATGAAGAGATTTATGATCACTTCAAGAGCAAGCTTGTAGATGCAACGAAAAAATTGAAATCCGGTAATCCTCAAGACCCAGATACTTTTATAGGGCCAATGATCTCAGTAGGAGAGGCGACCAGACTAAAGGGCTGGATCGATAGCGCGGTAAGCGATGGGGCCACGCTTCTATGCGGCGGGGCTCTCAATGAAAATATGCTGGAAGCCACACTTTTAGAAAATGTTCCAGTTGATGCTGACGCATCCCGAGAGGAGGCATTTGGTCCTATGGCGTTGCTTACTAAGTTCAGCGATTGGGATGAAGCAATCGATCTAGTTAACAATAGTAAGTTTGGAATTCATGCGGGAATATTTACAAGAGACTTTTACAAAGTTCAAAGGGCGTGGGATAAAATGGAAGTGGGAGGAGTAGTAGTTGGAGATGTTCCGTCTTATAGAGTTGATAACATGCCGTATGGCGGCGTTAAGGATTCGGGAATCGGACGAGAAGGCGTAAAGTTTGCGATAGAGGATATGACCGAAATACGAAATTTAGTAATTCGCTCCCACCCTCACTAGCTCATAAGATTTGCTTTAACGGATATACAAGGTCGAGATTATAATAAGCCGACGCTACCTCGCATTGCCTTCTGCAAAGCACGAGGATTGTAACGATCTTGATTCTCGACCGTTTCATATAGTTCATTAAGCCAAGCTTCTGATCGGCCTCTTGTCCCATTAGCCTCAAGAAGAAGGTCCAGTGCCATGACGGCCTGCTCCGCCGCGACGTAGTCCCTGAATTTTCCTTCTTGACCCATCTTTAATATTTCAAGCATTACATCCTCGGAGCGCTCGGGTATCAGACTGAGTTTTTCTTCTAAACCGTCCAGAAAAACCGAAAGCTCCTCTAGAGATCTCGTGAGCCCAACAGTTTTACTCGAAGCCAAATGAAGGTTTCTGGATAACCTCTCAAAGCTTCTGCTCTCCTTTGGCATTAACACTTCCACTATGGG
>JAYYDI010000199.1:0-4233 GCA_036161055.1 Pseudomonadota bacterium | reverse complement strand
CCGAGCGGATAGCTGTCGTAGTTGGGCATCAAAAAGAGGCTGTCAAAGAAAGTTTCAACGCTCATGATAATCCGGACCTCATTTGGGTAGACCAAAATAAAAGATTGGGAACGGGCCACGCCGCGAGGCTCGCTTTAGAAGAGTTAGCCACAGACAATTCTGTAATAGTTCTTTATGGTGACGTGCCCCTGTTAGGAATAAATTCCTTAAAAGCATGTGTCGATGAGGCGGACCGTGGTCATCTAGCTGTTCTGGTTGCTGAAGTCTCGCAGCCAACAGGATTGGGACGAATATTGAGAGACTCTCAAGGGTCGGTTTCTGGGATCATAGAAGAAAAAGATGCTAGCCCCGAACAGCTAGACATTCACGAGATTAACACGGGTATAATCGCCGCGCCCGGCACTCTTCTCATGGAATTAATTCTCCTGATCGAAAACGAGAACAGTCAGAGAGAGTATTATCTCACAGATGTGGTAGCAGAGGCGTATCAAAGAGGTATCTCCGTGGCCGGTGTAACGGCAGAGAATGATTTCGAGATCAAGGGCGTTAACGATATGGCCCAACTGGCTCAAGCGGAGAGAAGTTTTCAGAGCATGCGGGCGCATGAGTATATGTTGTCGGGATTGCGCCTTGCAGACCCAGAAAGAATAGACGTGAGGGGCTCTTTGAAATTTGGCGAAGACTGTTTTTTAGATGTCAATGTAGTCATCAAAGGTGATGTAGTCCTCGGTAATAATGTTCGAGTGGGCCCAGGATCAGTGATCGAAAACTCTCATATAGGGGATAATTGCGATATAAATTCGCATACCGTGGTGGACGGCGCTGTGGTTCAGGAGGGCTGCTCACTTGGTCCTTTTGCGCGAATTCGTCCCGGGTCTGAGCTAGAAAAAGGAGTTAAGGTCGGAAATTTTGTAGAAACTAAAAAAATCAGGATGGGTGAAAATTCGAAAGCAAGTCACCTGGCCTATTTAGGCGACGCAATAATTGGCGGTGACGTAAACATAGGAGCCGGCACCGTTACCTGCAACTATGATGGTGTCGAAAAACATAAGACTACCATAGGCGACAGGGTCTTCGTTGGAACCAACTCAACTTTAGTGGCCCCGGTTGATTTAGGGGAAGACAGCTTTGTTGGAGCTGGTTCGACGGTTACAAAAGATGTGGGTTTGGGACAGCTTGCGATTGGAAGGGGCAAGCAGAGGAATGTAGACGGTTGGCGTCGACCCGGTTCCAAGTTGGACTAAATGCTGCTGAGCCAAAAGTCTGTTTTGTTACATAAGGGCCACTAAGCATGTGCGGAATAGTTGGTGCAGTCACGGAGCGGAGAGTAAGGAATTTCCTTTTAGAGGGTCTTCAAAGGTTAGAATATCGAGGTTATGACTCAGCCGGCCTGGCAACCTTGGAGTCTGACAATGAGATTCTTCGCAACAGGCAGGTCGGAAAGGTCGCCAACTTAGTCGCCGAGGTCGGAAATTTAGACCTTAATGGAACGATAGGAATCGCACATACCAGATGGGCCACGCATGGTTCCGTGGTAGTTGAAAATACTCATCCCCACATGTCCGGGGATAATTTAGCGCTCGTCCACAACGGCATAATTGAAAACAATCAGAAGCTTAAGGCTGAACTTCAAGAGATCGGATATCAGTTTTTATCAGATACTGATTCGGAGGTCATAGTCCATCTAGTCGATAGCTGCCTTAAAGAAGGCATTTCGCTTATAGAGGCAGTCAGAAAAAGTGTTAAAAGGTTAGATGGGGCCTATGCAATAGCAGTGATTTCTGCCGACTTTCCGGACCGGATAGTCGCCGCTCGTTCAGGCTGCCCCCTTGTTATAGGAAAAGGAATTGGGGAAAATTTCGTTGCTTCTGACGTTCTGGCCTTACAAGCGGTGACCGATAGGTTTATTTTTCTTGAAGAAGGAGATCTCGTGGAGCTCACTAGCGACACGATTGACATTTGGAATGTGGAAAACTCCTCGGTTATCAGAGCCGATATAAAAGTTGAAGTGGGTAAAGACGACCTCGATAAGGGGCGATTTCGTCACTTTATGGAGAAAGAAATATTCGCCCAACCAGAGGTCTTAAAGGAGTCGATAGGGGCTCGACTCGGAAAGGATAGGGTTCTTGAGCAGGCTTTTGGTATAGAAAGCAAGCATATATTTGACCAGGTGGAGGCAATCACCATCGCTGCATGCGGAACGAGTTTGTATGCGGCGTCTGTAGCGCGTTATTGGATAGAGGACTTGGTCGGCATTCCATGCAATGTTGAGATAGCGAGTGAGTTTAGGTATCGGAAGTCGGCAGTTTCGCCGAACAGCCTTTTTGTGACGATAAGCCAATCGGGAGAGACCGCGGACACTTTAGCAGCACTTAGGCTTTCCAAGAATATCGGTTTCTTCGCAACACTAACGATTTGTAATGTGTCTACCTCGTCAATGGTCAGGGAAAGCGATTTGTCCCTATTGCTTCAGATAGGCAGCGAAATTGGTGTCGCATCAACCAAGGCTTTCAGTGCCCAATTAGTAAATCTACTTCTTCTCACTATTCTTTTGGGACGGAGAAGGGGCCTCACACAAGAAAGGGAAAAAGAGCTTGTAGAGGCTCTTCATTCGCTTCCGCCTCTCTTGACCGAGGTTTTAGAATTGAATGAAGAAATAGCGAGTGTTGCTAGGCGGTTTGTTGAAAAGACCAACGCGTTATTCCTTGGAAGGGGGGTTATGTATCCTGTTGCCTTAGAGGGCGCACTGAAATTAAAGGAAATATCTTACGTACATGCGGAAGGTTATGCCGCTGGTGAGCTAAAGCATGGTCCGCTCGCACTGGTGGATAAAAATATGCCAAGTGTTGCGATAGCTCCCCGTGATGAGCTAATCGAAAAACTAAAATCAAACTTAAAAGAAGTCGAAGCAAGAGGTGGGGAGCTAATCGTATTTGCCGAAGATGAAGAAAGTTTTACCGACCAACCCTCGACCACCATAATTAAAATGCCGGAGGCTCACCCCGTGCTAGCGCCTATCGTTTATGTCCTTCCGCTCCAGCTCCTCTCTTATTATGTCGCTGTTTATAAGGGCACCGATGTAGATCAACCAAGAAACTTGGCTAAATCTGTCACGGTTGAATAGGTTTACATGTGGGGTTTTTTAATTTCCGAAATTGAAAAGAATAATATTAAGCAGAAAAGGATTTGACGCCAAAGCAGGTGGTGGTGCATCACCTATATTTAGTGATGGAAGATTTTTTTCAATACCAATTCCTCAAGATCACCCCTCTCCAAAAAAGTATGAAGATTTAGATTTTTATGGAACATCAGGTACAGAGTTATTAAAAGAGGCATCTGCTAAAGTTAAACCTACAGATTACTGTCACGATGACCCACTGCTAAACGAAGATATTGGTATTTTCGGTCAAGCAAGTTCTTCTCAAACAGAGTTAAAAAATAATTATGTAGGTCCAGGAGACTTATTTCTATTCTTTGGATGGTTTAAAATCTTTTCAATTAAAGGAAGAGATTTACATCACCTTTTTGGGTGGTTGCAAATAAAAGAAATAATAGAAGGATCAGAAGCAATTACCACATATCTCAAAGAAAATAATATTGCACATCCTCATGGATATGGAGATACCTCTAAATTTTCAAGCAATACTATTTATGTAGGTAAAAAAAACCTTGAGATAAACGGAAAAAAAGTTTTTAACAGAGGTCATGGTTTATTCAAAAAGACACATAATGATTTAATTTTGACCGAAGCAAATAAAACACGATCTAGATGGAAGCTGCCTTCAGAATATTTCTCAGACACAGAAGGATTATTTTTAAATAGAATGAAGTGGGAGAATGAGGAAGAATCTACTATCTTCTACAAAGGGTTTGGGCAAGAATTCATTCTTGATGTTGAGAAAAATCCAAATGTAATGAAATGGGCAATGAAACTTATAAAAAAACACGGATAATCCTATTAAAAGTATTCAATTAGAAGAGAAGACACCTCTTTTGTTGTGAAAGCAATATCGTTACGATAGTGATTATGAAGTTGATTTGTAGTAACCGTAACAGTGAAGGTAAAGAAACCCCAACTGTTAAATATATTCCGTAACGGTTGAATAGTCTTGAGTGCAGAATTGAAACTCCCCAATCTTAGTGAAGATGAAATTCTTAGTATAGTAGAACCAATTATGGATAGTTGTTTGGAGGGTTCCAATGAGAGTGATCATAAAAAGCATACAAAGTATT
>JAYYDI010000198.1:0-2772 GCA_036161055.1 Pseudomonadota bacterium | reverse complement strand
CGATCGAATTGCTTGGTGGGATTTCCAAAAAGCAGATGAAAAGGCTTGAGAAGAAATACAGAGATAGCAAAGTCGAATGAAGGGGAGATGAGTTGTTGAAACAAGTAGAGGATCTTCTTGAAGAAGGGTCAGAACTTAACTTTCTGCTGTCTGAACTTGAGCTGTCCCAATGGGAGGATGTCACCCCCTTTAAATCATGGACGGTCAATCAGGTCGTTCAGCATTTGCATGGCTCAGACGTGATGGCGGTTATGGCGTTAAAAGATGAAAAAAGTTTTAGACAAGCGCAGTCCAACATGGCTCAAGTAAGGAAAATAATGCAACCCGACTTTGAGGGCCTCGAGCTTCGTGAGCGCTGGTGGGAATACTTCTGTGAGATGTGCGATTTGCTTGCGAGATTAGACCCAAAAAAGCGTGTGCCATGGTTCGGTCCAGATATGGGCGTGATGATGTTTTCTACCGCAAGACAGATGGAGACGTGGTCACATGGCCAAGATATATTTGACATGTTTGGGAGGGCTCGAACCAATAAAGAACGACTAAAAAACATCGTAGTTATCGGAGTGAAAACATACGGATGGACTTTCATAAATCGCGGTTTGCCGATTCCAGGGCCTGCCCCCTATATCGAACTAATCGGTCCAAATGGGGCCAAGTGGCAGTTCAATGAATGGAATGATCAAAACTATGTCAAAGGTGACGCTGCTGAGTTTTGTCATGTCGTCACGCAAGGAAGAAATATTCAGGACGTTGGGTTGGAGGTTCTCGGAGAGTCGGCGACTGCATGGATGAAAATCGCCCAGTGTTTTGCAGGTCCTCCAGAAGATCCTCCGTTGCCGGGATCACGAACAAAGAATTTTTCTCATTAGAAGAGAATCTAGCCCAGACTTTTCTCTGAAAACTTTGGCAGACAGATTACTTTGCTTCTCTGTCGAACCATTCGCGCAGCACGTACTTTTGTATTTTAGTTGATGACATTGGCCAATCAGCAACGAAACGTACGTGTCTAGGTATTTTAAAACTCGCGATTTTCCCTTTACAGAAATCAATTATCTCGTTCTCACTGATCGAAGCTCCATCCATTGGTTCAATGTATGCACACGCCACCTCAAAAAGTCGCTCGTCGTGAACTCCTATCACCTGAGCTATATTTACTGCAGGATGAGTAGATAAGAGTGACTCGATTTCTATCGCAGCCACGTTTTCACCTCCCACTTTAAGCATGTCCTTTATTCTGCCATGGAATTCTATGTTGCCCTCCGAATCAATTAGGCCTAAATCTCCAGTTCGGAACCAACCATCAATGAAAGACTCTTCATTTTTTTCTGGCGCTTTATAATATCCGTCGAAAACGGAATAGCCCTTGAGAATGATTTCACCTTTCTCTCCGCATTTTTTTTCGTCAAGTGTTTCTGGGTCAATGATCTTGGCAGAAAGGCCCGGCATTGGTTTTCCGCAGGTATTCAGTCTTTTCTCCAGGCTATCCTCTGGGTGGTTGTATGCAATCACCCCTCCGGCTTCAGTCAGTCCATAAGCTCCCGTTTGAACCGCTTGTGGAAATGCTTCTTGGAAATTACGCAGTAATTCAGGAGGCGCGACGTTGTTTATTCGTTTCAAGCTAGATAGATCTGCCTTCGGGAAATATGAATGATTAATCATCTCCATAGTAATAGTAGGGAACGAAGGAAAAGCTACAGTCACTTTCTCTTTCTCCATCATTTTTAGAGACAGTTCAGGTTCTAGATGCAGCATAGACAGGAATGCGGCACCCGCATCCATGCAACAAATTAAAGGTAGTATTGCCGCCATATGGAACATCGGTAGAGGAGCCCAAAACCTGTCTGATTCGTCAAGGAAATACCTTGACTTGTTCATATTTATTCCGTTCCTCACTAATACTTCATGATTTAGAGGGCACCCTTTTGGGTGTGCCGTGGTGCCCGAGGTGTACATCATAATCGCCGGGTATCTTAGGCTCACTTGAGAACGCATTTCATCCACTATCTTGGTCTCTATTTCTTTGCCCTTAATAAGAAATGCGTCATCCGAAATAAAGCCTTTTCTTTTCTCGCCCAACATTATCAGGTGATTAAGTTTTTCGGGAGTTCCTTCAACCAATGCATCATCGATAAGCTGACCGAAATTAGCGTATTCTGATATCGCATCATGTGTAATCAACAATTCAATATCAGCATTAGCTAGGATATAGGCCAGTTCTGGCGCCTTGTACCTAGCGTTTATCGGGACGGCCATGGCTCCCACGAATTGAGCCGCAAAAAGATATTCGATGTACTCTAAACAGTTTGCCATTAAAATCCCAATATGGCTTCCGGGGCCTATATCATGGGCAACAAGAGCCCGCGCACGTTGATAGGCTCGCTGTTTTAGTTCTTCGTAAGAGATAGTTTGGTCGGGAAACACAATTGCTGGGTTTGGACCAAACTTGGCAGCGGATTTTATTAATAGATCGCCAAGCGTGGTAAACTCTGTAAAACTCTGCATTATTAGCTCACAAATGTTTTTTGATTGTGTATGAAAACTGAATTTTTTTTAAAAGCCAAGATAAATGCCAGATTTTTCTGAGATCATAAATGAAAGGCTTACTAGGCCGATCGGCGACCTTTGTGAACTATTCGCAGAGGAGAAGGCTTTTGAGGAATATTCGTTCTTCTCAGGTATATTGTCGATGCTGGTAGATCCTTCTGATGAACCTATGATACTTGCTGCCACAATAGAGCTTTCGAAATGCGCCTTTCTGGGTTTCATCTATAG
>JAYYDI010000197.1:0-11703 GCA_036161055.1 Pseudomonadota bacterium | reverse complement strand
ACTTCGCTGCTGAAACAGGTTCTTGCCAAACACTGGTTTTCTTTTTTCCTGCCTCTTTGAGTTCATCCGTCAACTCTGTATCCAGGAAATCTTGGATCATCTTCCTAAATTCTTTTTCATTCTCTGGGTATTTCACTTCGTTCACCTTGCGTTAAATTGTGGTTTAGCAAATATTGAAATAGAGTATAGGTGTTGAGTTCCAAAAGCTATAATGCCTGAGAGCGTATAGGAAAAAATTGAAATGAGGAGCTTGATGCGGCATCACCCCTTATCTTTTACTTGACAAAAAACCTAGCTCAAGAGGTAGTTCATGGCAATAAGTATCGATCCAGAGACCGGAGTAAAACGATTTAGTACTCGAGCTGCAAAAGCGTCGGAAAAAATTTTGGGCAAAGGTTATTCGCTTGTAAATGAGGAATCGCTTAAGACCCTGCCGGAGCAATTCCCCGGCGCTGTTTTTGGATCGAAAGAGCAGGCGAAGTACAAAGAGTTTAAGGAGGCTCGGCGCGGTGCTGGGGACTACGTCGCTCTCGAAGGCGAGTTTGCTGATTATATTAAAGATGTGTATTCGGGCGACCCCGTCAAGCGAGATACACTGGATGACGAATGCGAAATTCTTGTAGTTGGAGCCGGTTTTGCTGGGCTTTTACTTTGGCATAAGTTAATGGCGGCTGGGTTCGCGGATGTGAGGTTTTGTGAGCGAGGCGGTGATGTTGGAGGCACTTGGTACTGGAATCGTTACCCAGGAATCGCATGCGACGTTGAGTCGTATTCGTATCTGCCATTGCTAGAGGAAATGGGGTACGTCCCCACCATGAAGTTTGCCTCGGGCTTTGAGATCCTTGAGTACTGCCAAAAGATGGCAGAAAAATTTGGATTTTACGATCGGTGTTTGTTCCATACAAGCGTAGAAAAAACCGAATGGAGCGAAAATGAAAAGGTCTGGACAGTGCACACGGATAGAGGCGATAGGATGCGAGCTAAATTCGTAATTTTGGCGAATGGTATTTTAACTACTCCCAAGTTAGCTCGAATAAAAGGAATGGAGAAATTTGAAGGAACTTCGTTTCATACTTCCAGATGGGATTATCAGGTTGATTTAAAAGATAAGCGAGTTGGAATAATTGGTACGGGCGCTACCGCTGTCCAAACTATCCCAGAGCTGGCAAAGATAGTCAGAGAGCTTTACGTCTTTCAGCGAACCCCCTCTTCGGTGGATGTCAGAGACCAGCGAGAGACTACGGCTGAAGAGATAGAAGCCTGGAGCAAAGAACCTGGATGGGCAGTCGCCAGAAGAGCCAGATTTGCAAGGATATCTGCAGGCAGAACGGCGATGAAAGCAAATGATGAATACTTGTCCGGAAAGGTGGCAGATTTCAAAGACAAAAAATCACATGTCAAGAAGCTTTCGGCAAAGGAGTTGATGGAGAAAACCCTAAATAGTAATTTTCGGATAATGGAACAGATCCGAGCGAGGGTCGATCTGATCGTCAAGGACAGGAAAACTGCTGAAGCGCTGAAGCCCTACTACCCTTATGGGTGCAAACGGCCGACTTTTCACGATGAATATTTGCCTACTTTCAATTTACCTCATGTGTATTTGGTGGATACTGCTCCAATTGGAGTCCAAGAGATTAACAGAGATGGGGTTTGTCACGAGGGAAAGAATTACCCATTGGACGTGCTTATTTACGCTACTGGTTTTCAATGGATGGCCACATCAACCTTTAACATGATTGTTGGAAAAACCGGAATGTCGTTGCATGAAAAATGGAAGTCGAAAGGCACAAAAACTTTTCTTGGAATCCACAGTGAGGGATTTCCTAACTTGTTTATTGTATCTGGGCCGCAAGGGGGGGGCGGAAGCTTCAATTTTACCGACGCAATTGATACCCATGCTGAATATATCGTTAAGTTGTTGGAAAAAATGCGGGACGAGGGAATAAGAGTCGTTGATATATATTCGGACTCGGAAAAACGTTATGCGGATCATTGCCGTGAGGCAGATATTGCCTCCGCGCCTCTTCGAGACTGTATTTCTTATTACAACGGAGAGGGAGAGGCAGACCCTGGAAGTTTGGCCTATTACGGGGGCAGAGAGTGGCACAAAATCCGGCGAGAAGCCGAGGAGACGCTAGATCCATACAAATTTGAGTTCTAATCTATTCTAAATGAGAATACAATAGTTTCTAATTATTCCTTAAAAGGGGTGAACCCTACGATGATAAGGTGCGTATCAGTCTGCATAACAACTTGATATATGCGAAGGATAAGCGTCATGGCATTACCGGAAAGAGCACCACGAAACAAGGAGCCCATAGAGTTCGAGACAGCGGAGATGAAAAAGAGGCTTAACAGATGCGAGGCTGAAGACTCTCTATCAGAATGGGAACTCGCGAGATCCACTAGCAAAACATGGTCAATGGAGCAAGACTAAGCACCCATTCTTAAGGTTGTGGTCCTTCAAATCTTAGGAAGCGTCAGTGTTCCGGCCTGCCACTTTTCCTACGCCTCGCGATTCAAGTGGCGCGGGG
This sequence comes from Pseudomonadota bacterium, assembly GCA_036161055.1. Lineage (GTDB taxonomy): Bacteria > Pseudomonadota > Gammaproteobacteria > Pseudomonadales > Azotimanducaceae > UBA9659. The sequence goes on along the minus strand of JAYYDI010000197.1, from coordinate 9,169 downwards.
TTTTTGAAAATCTCGAGATAAGCTATCATCTAACACCATTCGACTACTTTTTGGGGTTGCTGTGGAAATAGTAATTGACCGTTATGAAGATTTCGACGTTGAGATAGCAAAGAGAACTATTGGACACCACTTTGACAGTGAAATAACGGACGTCAAGATCACAGGTCTCGGTGAAGGGGTCGGGCTGATGTCCTCAATAGCACGAGGCCATCTCACACTCTCATCTGGCGAACAACGAAAAGTGGTCGTGAAATGCACAGCGAGAACAGAAAATAGCGAGCTTTCTAAAGGACTCAACTTCTATAAAAACGAAGTTAATTTCTATTTGCATCTCGCCAATGATTGCCCGATCGAAGTCCCAAAGTGTCTCTACGCCTCTGTCGATCCGGTTACTCAAGACTTTCTGCTGGTTTTGGATGATTTGGGAAATGAGACAGCGGGAGACCAACTGGTCGGTATTTCCGAAGGTCACCTGCGAGCCGCTTTCGTTAGGGCAGGACAATTACACGGACTTTACTGGGGGCGTACCTCAGAGTTTGATTGGCTGAATTATCAGCTCGATATGCGAACGACTTTGTTCAGACGCGACCAAATTTTTCGGCCAGGCATCGAGCCTACACTAAAGAATTTTGGCCAACACTTCACTGGAAATCGAGAAGAAGTTGTTAGGAAGATCGGAGATCAGTACGCGGATCTGTTTCTCCAAGCAATGAGTGGTGAGCAGACGATCATCCATGGTGATTATCGAGTAGATAATTCCTTTTTGGTTGAAAGGGATGGCTCTCCTGACATTATATCCGTCGATTGGCAGAATACGACAGGGGGTAACGGCACTCACGACATCGCTTATTTTAGCGCCCAGAGTTGTGACGCTGAAATAAGAGGCGCCACAGAACTTAATTGTTTGCGTGAGTATCACCAGACCCTTAGCGATATGGGGGTCAAAAATTATAGTTTTGACCAGTGTTTAGAGCACTATCGATATAATTTACTAATCCTTATGATCACTCCCGTTGCTATCTGCGGCACTTTAGATCAAGGCAACGAGCGAGGCGCTCAGGTTGGCGCGTCTGGGTTAAAGAGGACTTTTGAAGCAATAGAGTCTCTCGATTGCGCCCAATTGCTAAGATAAAAATTTTTTTTTAAGTTAAATAGTAATTGACCTGAAAAAAGCACAAGTCTGATAGACCTCATGTAACTTAATATTTCAAAAGTTTTACCAGCATATCTCCTCCCCGTTCCATGACCAAAACCTTCCGGTGTCAAGAGGTCTAAGGTTATTTACGATTTTGCTCATACAGGCAGCTGATTGCGAGGCTGAGAGCACCGAGTGTTTTGTACCTTCGCTAACAAAAGGAGCAGAGAGTTTCGTTGATACGGTCCCAGGATGCAAAGCTGCTACGCAACAGTTAGGGGTGCTTTTACTCCACTCGATGCTAAGGGTCTTAAGCACCATGTTCAGAGCTGCTTTGGAGATACGGTAACTATACCAACCTCCGAGTTGGTTATCCCCGATCGAACCTACCTTCGCAGATATCGTAGCAAAAACACTTTGTCGACTCTGGCGAAGAAGCCTTTGAGCGTGCTTTGCGATAAGTAGAGTTGGGAGTGTGTTTATGCGTATGCTCTCATCGAGGCCATGAGGTTCGAATATTCGAATGGTCTTTTCTGGTAGGCCATCATCTGACGAGAGAAATCCAACGCAGTTAATGACCAAATCTAATGAATGGATTTTTGAAAGTGTACTCTGCACACTGGTTTCGCTTGTGGGGTCCATCAGCGTAAGCTCGATTTTTTCGGATAGCCCCTGTGGATTAGTATTATAAAACGTACCGATTACGCGATGACCAGCACTGGCGTAGTTCTCCGCTAAAGCCTGCCCGATTCCTCCGGATGCGCCCACGATCAAGACGACCAAATATTTTCCCCTTACAATAAGGAACAAATTCATATTTTCTCGGTGATATTTACGTCATATACTTTCCCGAGGATCAGGTGGGCCGCTTTTTAAAGATACTTATCAATTATTCGGAAAAATCTCTTTTGGTTTTAAGGTATAAGTTGTTTCAAATCCTTGGGTACCTAGGGCTATTGCCAATGGCTGCACCTTTGTTTTTTTTCAATAATCCATTTTCGGTAAATTTTTTTATAACCTATTCCTTAGCTATTCTTTGCTTTGTGTCTGGGACTTTGTGGTCACGAAGTTTTCAATTGCGTAGATCTGAAAAAGACCGAGTTAAAATACTCTTAATATCAAACGCGTGTGTTTTAATCGCCTTCTTCTCTGTTTTGTATCTTAGTCAGATTGTTTTGTTAGTCTTAGCGAGTATTTTTGGAGTAGTCTTACTTCTTGAGAGGCATTTCTTTGACCTTGAGGATCTGGCCGAGGGCTATTTGAAGATGCGATCGATTGTCTCAACGATCGTGATATTCCTTCACATCATAGGGTTTGTAATCCTGAGAGTGGTGTAAATGCGAAAGGTTTTAACTCTTTTGTTGTTGTTCTCTTCACCGGAGATTGTGTTGTCCATTGAGACTCCTGATTATGAGATAATCGATACGCTTCCAGAATTAGTGGAGGTGAGGAAGTATGCCGGGGCGATAACAGCCTCGACCTCAGTAGCGAGCGGGATCAGGGAGTCTGGAAATATTGGTTTTAGACGACTAGCTAGCTATATTTTCGGTGATAACGAACTAAATAAAAAAATTAAAATGACCGCCCCTGTGATGCAGCAAAAAAGAGGGGAGAAAAATTACGAGGTTGTTTTTTTTCTCCCGAAAGATCTTCTGGCTCCGCCACGTCCTTCAAGTGATAATATTTTGATTAAAGAAATCAACATGGAAGTTGCCGTCCTTGCATACAAGGGTGGTTGGAAAGTAAGTACCTACGAAGAGAACTTGGAAAGGCTCAAAGCCAAATTGGCAGATAGTGAAAAATGGAGAGTAAATGGTAATCCGATTTGGGCGCGATACGATCCTCCTTGGATGCCCTCGTTTCTTCGCAGAAATGAGATAATGTTGCCTGTGATTCGTCGATAATTTAGTAGCATCTTATCTTTAAAAATGGAGATTGTCTTTGGACTAGAATATGGGCATTCCCTCAGCCGCTAATTGGATTAGGGAACGGGTATTGATATTTTCAAGCTTGACGGTCAGAGCATCGAAACGTGCTTCGCAAATAGTCTGATATGTTTTTCAGAACTTGGTCTTCCGATTACCTGACGCGCTCCCTTAAACGCGGCGGGGCGTTTATCGCTTGGGTCGAGAACTATCAAGTTATCTTCCGTCTTCGCCATTTGTTGTGCAAGCTCGCTCGCTAGTCGTCCGCCTTTAATATCCCTATTTTTATTTCTAGCCAACGATAAAAGAGGGATGCTTTTAGATTCAGTCATTCGACCGATATTTGCGTATTGGTTCCCATAGTAATAAAACCAGAAGGGTCATCACAATCGAGATGATTCCACCCATGACCATCGTGCTAGACGCTCCGATAACCCCGGCCCAGAAACCTACCCAAATAGTCCCGATATTGTTTGATGTTTGAGCTGCAACATACATCAAGGAGAAAGCTCTGCCTCGCATCTTATCTGGCGTTGTTAGCATCACGGTAGTTACTCTTACTGCAACTGTGACCGAATCAGCTGCTCCTAGCAATGCAATCAGAATCATTCCAGTAATTAACGAGCTGGTTAGCCCAAAAGCTAACAAAAATAAACCGTATGCCAGTGATGCCCAAAGTACGATCAATCCTTTTGCCTGAACCCTGGTCAATGCAAGCACTGCAATCCCTCCAATAATGGCCCCAGCAGAATTTGCCGATCCCAGCAATCCTGTTCCGCTAGCTCCAGCAGCAAAAAGCCCTAAAGCGATAACGGGCAGGATTTCTCGATAAAAAGATGAGGTCGTAATGGCTGCATCTAGGAGAAATAGGCCGGGCAAAATGGGGTGTTTCCTTACATAACTTAATCCTTCCAAAGTCTCGGAAACTTGGCTTTTTCGCAGCTCTGACTTTCCATCGGTCTCACCCGATACGGCTAATAAGAATGGACCGAAAGATCCAGGAAGACAGAGGATTGCGCATGTAAAAAATACGGCGGTTAGTCCCCAATTTACCGCGACGAATGCAAACAGCAGAGGACCAATAATGGCGGCGAGATTTTGAGAAGCCGTGTCGGTAGAGGCTGCGGCCATGATTTCTCTCTCGGGAAAGACCCCGGGTATCAGCGCTGCTCTGCTGGGACCACCTAGAGTCTGAGCGCCGGAAGCGATTGCGATCGCTAAATATATGAATCCTGGAGTAAGTAAGTTCGATGAATTAACAGCTGCGACGAGTGCGAGAACGATAAATGTAATTCCGTGCGCGGCAGCAAGAATTACTTTTCGATCGTTGCGATCGGCGAGCGTTCCAGCCCAAAGAGTTGAAGGCAGTTGAACTACTAGTTGGACTATTCCAATTAGACCCACTAAAAAAGGTGACCCAGTCTCGTCGAGGAGCCACTGAGAGAACCCCAAGATTCTCAACCAGCTTGCCACGCCGCCAGTCATCAATACGACCCATAAGATTCGGTAGTCTCGATATTTGAATGTGTTCAAGGTAGAAGCAGATTTCAAGAACATTAAATAGTCATTGGTCAACTTGGCGAAGCTTAAAGTTTCAGTGGTGAAGGTTCTTCAGACCTTAACACATCAGGCTTGATATGTTTTGTTCCTTGTGTTTCAGTCCTTGGCAATGATTAGGAAAAATTTTAGCTGAGAGGCAAATCAATGGCCGTCTTCCAATGGCAAGAGTATCCTGGGCTAGTTCGAAGGACGATAGAGTTTGATTTCAGAGACAACAAATATCGTGGCTCGCTGGTTGCTCCACCCAAATCCGAAGGCCCTAAGCCTTTGGTGCTAGTTATTCATAATTACCAAGGACTGAAATTTTTTGATGTCGACGTTGCCGAGTTTATAGCGCGCTCCGGCTATGTAGGACTGGCTATAGATCTATATGGTGAGGATGTTCCTGTTGATGAGAGACTTTGGCCAGATGACCCCAAAAAGGTGATGTCGTTCAACAAGAAATGTTTTGAGGCAATGATTAAATGCGATCATGATCATGAGTTTTTTAGATCTCTTTTGAATGAGTGGTTAATAAAAGGAGTCGAAGACGAGTGTGTTGACAATAGCGTTTCTCCGGCGGCAATCGGTTATTGTTTTGGTGGCGTTGCTGTCTTGGAAGCAGTACGTGCTGGATTGAATCTCTCGGGCGTCGTATCTTTTCACGGACTATTACAAACTGGCGAGGATAACGCACCAGAGATGGTGGGCATAGAAAGACCGAAGCTAAAATTAGCTCCCAATTTCTATAATAAAGATACGGTTGTTTTAATTGAGAATGGTCGGAATGATCATTTGGTCTCCGATGAAAGTAGAATACGGTTTTGTCAAGAGATGGACGAAGCGGGCGTGCGCTGGATCTTTCACGACTACTCAGGGACCCCCCACGGATTTGCACTTCCGCCAACTCTCGGGCCCCCAGGTCATTTACATATCTCTTCAGATAGATTATCGACGATTAGTATGTTGCGGCTTTTCAAAGAGATTTTTCCAGACTTCAAACAGAATCGAGTCGAGTACAATGCGACAGGGAATTTCATACCGGATTAGATAAGGGAATAAAAGAAATGCAGATAGCGGCAAATGAAGAGCAAATAAAGAAGTCATTGTTGGAACTTAATATTCCAACGTTGCTAATGGTCATGACCCAGTACACTGGAGATGATCGCTGGTTAGTAGATCGCTATCGTCCCAAACCAATTTATGTGCCCGAAGGCGAGATTTTCCCTGATGACAGCGGAGATTATGATGATGATATTGCTGATGAAATAAGAGCCGCGGCTTTAGAGCTCATTCTTAAAATAAGAGACGATGAGGTCCCTCTGCCCCTTCCGCCCTCGGCTCGCCGGATGCGAGAAATGATGGAATTTTCAGTTGGAGAGCCGCTGGAGCAGGATTTCTGTGACATGTTGCTTGAAGAAACGAATTTTGTCGATAGAGATACTGACTGGTTAGATAAGATGGCTGAACCCTCGAAGAAGAAGTTTTTAGATGAACTCCATGTAGTAATAGTTGGTGCCGGCATGTCAGGAATTTGTACAGCGGCGAAATTAAAACGCGCAGGTATTCGTTTTACGATTTTAGAGAAGAACGATGCTGTTGGGGGTACGTGGTACGAAAATACCTACCCTGATTGTGGAGTCGACACACCGAACCATTTTTATTCTTTTTCTTTCATGAGGAATCCGAATTGGTCTGGCTACTACTCGAAAAGAGATGAGCTGTATGAATATTTTGAGAGATGTACTGACGAGCTAGATATTCGTAGTCACATCAAACTTCAAGCAGAAGTCATCGGAATGACGTTTAACGAAAAAAGAAAAAGCTGGAGCGTAGACTTTTCCTCCGAAACGGGAGAAACAGAAACCATCGAAGCGAATATCGTTATAAGCGCGGTAGGCCAGTTAAATAGGCCCGTGGTTCCAAAGTTTGCAGGACAGGATAACTATACTGGCGAATCCTTCCATTCGGCTCGGTGGCGGCATGATATTGATCTTACCGATAAAAAGGTAGCGGTGATCGGAACGGGTTGTAGCGCAGTTCAGTTAGTTCCGAAAACTGCTGAAAAAGCTCGACACTTAACCGTTTTTCAGCGCACTCCACACTGGATAACGCCGAGTCGGGATTATTATCGATCAGTAGAAGATGGCATAAAGTGGGCTTTGAATTATCTTCCTGGTTACGCAGAGTGGCATCGGGCGCGTATGATTTTTGGTTTCATGGATAGGAATTGGAGCGCCGTTGTTGAAGACCCAAATTGGCAGCACAAAGATCGTTCGATGAATGAGCAGAACGATATGATTAGAGAGTCCTTTACTGCATATATCAGCGCTCAACTTGGTGATCGACAGGACTTATTGCCAAAGTGTGTGCCTGATTTCCCTGTTTACGGCAAACGCCCCGTAATCGACAACGACTGGTATAAGACTCTGACAAGAGAAGACGTTAGCTTGACAGACAGCCCTATCAAGAGTTTCACTGAGAAAGGTCTTCTTACAGAAGACGGGCTCAAACATGAATTCGATGTAATAGTTTATGCCACTGGATTTAATACAAATCAATTTTTATGGCCTATTGATGTGAACGGTTTGGATGAGAAAAATCTGGGGGAATCTTGGGGAGAAACTCCAGAGGCCTACAAGGGAATTTTGGTGCCATCTTACCCCAATCTCTTTTGCTTATATGGTCCCAACACAAATATCGTTCATGGGGGAAGCATTATCTATAATACGGAATGCCAAGTGCATTACATAATGCAGTGCATAGCCCTCATGGCAGAAAAAGAGGCAAGCGAGTTAGAGATTAGCGCGGAGATCAATGACAAGTACAACGAAGAAGTTCAAGATTTAAGTCAGCGCCTTGCGTGGGGACACCCTGGCGTTCAGAGTTGGTACAAAAATTCTGAAGGGCGAGTTGTCAATAATTCTCCTTTTAGTAATTTAGAGTATTGGTCTATAACCCACGACCTGGACCCAGAGGCCTACAACTTGTCATAACTGGCTTACTGCATGTTTATAGCAATATCAAAGGCTGGCCTACTCGAGATAGTATCCACATATCGCTTGAGGTTTGACATTTCTTCTGGAACGCAACCTAGTCTGTTGCTCATAAAGCAGGCGTGTCCGAGCATGATATCTGCAGCTGAAAACTTTCCTATCAAGTAGTCTCTCCCCTTAAGTTCTTTATCAACAGGCTCCAGGGCACGAGTTAAAAGTTTTTGAGCTTGTGACAGAGCTGTCTCGTCTCTGCGATCTGGAGGAAGGAGCACCGTTTGAACCACTATAGTGTTCACTGGCGGCATGACCATGCCTTCACAGTAATGAAACCATTGAAGATAATTGGGAAAAGATGGATCGCTGGAATCAGGTTTTAGATCAGCTTTTTTGTGACATTCAAGTATATACTCGACTATAGCGCCAGATTCCCATATGAGTTTCCCGCTATCTTCAAGGACTGGAACTCGCCCGAGTGGGTGGCGTGCTCTGTGACTGGGGGATTTCAAATCTTCGGGATGAAATCGCATTTTGTTTACTTCGTAGGGGACTCCCAGCTCCTCAAGTAGCCAGATAATTCTGCCTGCCCTTGAGTTTGGTGCGAAATGAACAACTAACATATGTGTTTACTCCTTATGGGGCTTATCGATTAACAATTCGCACCCTGTTCCGTCAAAGATTTCGTAAATTTTTTGTCTATCTATCGGCTCCAATTTTGAAAACTCAATGCGAAGCCAATGCAAGCATTTTGCTTGATAAGGAAAAACGTCCTGCCTCCAAGGCTTGTCACGAACAAGCGTTTCAAATTTTGTTTTTCCGCTATTTATCGCCTCCTCATTTCGGAGCATCACAGGAGCGTAGGTCTGGCCCACTTCTCCCAGCAAGTCAGATAGTCTCGCCCCTAGTGCCTGTATTTCCAGATCGCAGCCATCTGAGACATCGAGTCCAGATAGATCTTCGATAGTGCTTACCCAAGCATGAACCCGCGGAAATCTTTTTATAATAGTATCGCTTGGGGTCGGATCAAACTGAGCTAACTGCGTTAATTGACCAAAAAAAGCAAAATCGCACGATCTTGGGCCTGCTCCCAACAAAAACGGATAAGATTGAAGTATATTATTTAAACAAGTTAAAAATTTTAAAAAGCTGCCTTCAATAACTTCCTTAGTAGTCTCGTTCGAGCCCACTACACCAAGTCTTGATATTTGTCTCTCAGAGAATGCTTTTTTTAGGGCGACAACTTTCTGATTGCTTTGAGCAATTCCGCCTTGATAAAAAGGCAAGATTGAACCGGCCATATCTGCATCTTTTGGATACGCCCACCGATAATGGAACATCGCTTTAGTTAACCATTCGTCACCATAATCTTCTAACAAATAATTTAGAAAAGCCGTAGCTGGATCCTTTGGAACGATTGATCGACCTGAGTACTCAACTTCAAGTTTTCTGATAATTGGAGTGCTGTCGACGGCAGGTTCGAGCTGACCCTCGCTATTCCTGAAATAGACAATTGGAATCAGGCCTACTTTTGGCTTCGGTAGATCATGTTTGCTTTGATTAATTAAGAATTTATAAGG
>JAYYDI010000196.1:0-3078 GCA_036161055.1 Pseudomonadota bacterium | reverse complement strand
CGAACGAGACATCGGCATAGCTACCTTGGTCGCAAGGACATAGTCTTCGCGAGGTAATAAGTCCCTTAAAATCTTACCTACGACTTCCTCGCTCGCTCCCAAGCCATAAATGTCGGCGCAGTCAAAATAAAAAAGTCCGTTCCCAATAGCGGCTTCGAATATTTTCTTTGCTTGTTTATGATCTAGAGTCCAGTCACCTTGATGGCCTTGACCAGGAATCCCGAAATTCATTGTTCCTAAGCATAACTCTGAGACCTTAAGCCCCGTTTGAGCGCCGAATTGAACTGCTCTGAGCATTGCTGCCCCTTTGTGTGAAAATTCGAAGGATATTACATTACAATTGACATCTTTAATCTACAGGAACCTAAATGAAACTCGAAACGCTTGATTTCTCAATCTCTAATAATATTGCAACGATTACCCTGAACCGACCGGAAAATGCTAATGCATTGAATCCTATCATGGCCAAAGAGCTCAGTAATATGGCGATCGAATGTGATGAAAACAAAGATATAAGAGCAGTTATCATAGAAGGTTCAGGCAAGATGTTTTGTGCAGGGGGTGACTTGAAAGCGTTTTCGGATGCCGGTGATTCAGCACCTGCGCTTATAAAACAAATGGCGGGAGATCTTCACATTGCTATTTCTAGATTTTCTCGAATGGACGCTCCGACCATCGCCGCGATCAATGGGACAGCAGCAGGAGCGGGGTTTAGTATTGCTATTTCCGCTGACGTAGTGATTTCGACCAAGTCAGCTAAATTCGTCATGGCCTATACCAATGCAGGCTTGTCACCGGACGGAAGCTCAACTTATTTTTTACCTAGACGGATAGGAGATCGCAGAGCAAGAGAGTTAATGCTTACGAATCGAGTCTTGTCAGCAGAAGAGGCACTAGATTGGGGCCTAATAAACAAGATTGTGGATCAGAAAAATCTTTCCACGACAACAAGAGAGCTAGCGGAAGAATTTGCTAGTGGGCCAACACTAGCCTACGGAAAAGTGAAAAACTTGCTAAACGCCTCTTTTGATAACGGCCTTGAGACACAAATGGAATTAGAAACCCGAGGCATTTCAGACATGGCGAGGTCTTCTGACGGGAGAGAAGGAATCCAAGCTTTTCTTAATAAGCGAAAACCAAATTTCAAAGGAAAATAAAGGCAAACATCGTCGCATCAAAGACCCTCTTTTTTATAGAAAAGACCTGATCATTAGGTTATCGCTAACGAAGGAAATGCGAATGTTCTCTCAATGCTCTATAATCTACCTTTCGAGGCAATCCTTGTAGAATACGATTTTTACCCGACACCAAATTAAAAAAGTTTTTAGAAAAAAGGCGCTCAAATAAATATGTCAGACTTACCGAAAATTATTTACACGGACACCGATGAGGCACCGCGCCTAGCAACCTATTCTTTACTTCCAATAATCAGAAGCTTCACAAAAACAGCTAATATTGAAGTTGAATTAAGAGATATATCGTTAGCAGGAAGAATTCTTTCCGCTTTCAACGACAGACTAACGCCGGAGCAAAAAATCTCGGACGATCTTGCTTATCTCGGTGAACTCGCTAAGGATTCAAAAGCAAACATTATCAAACTTCCAAATATAAGTGCTTCAACCCCTCAGCTTCAGGAAGCAATAAGAGAATTAAAAAATAAGGGTTACAATATTCCGAACTATCCGGAAGAACCCGATAGTGATAACGAAAGAGAAGTAAAAGCTAGATACGACGCCGTCAAGGGAAGCGCAGTCAACCCAGTGCTCAGAGAGGGAAACTCGGACCGAAGAGCAGCAAAAGCGGTAAAGGATTTCGCAAAAAAGTTTCCTCATAAAATGGGGTCATGGGAAAAGTCTTCAAAGAGTCACGTCGCTCACATGGAAAGTGGAGACTTCTATGGGAGTGAAATCTCCACCATAGCAAAAGAAAATAGCGAAATTTCGATCGTCTTTGAAGAAGATAAAAATCAAACTGTGCTCGCAGAAAAGATCAGAGTTACTAAGGGTGAAATTATTGACAGCGCCTTTATGAGCAAGAAAGCTCTTTGCGAATTTTTTGAAAATCAGATTAAAACTACTCCTAATGACGTCCTTTTTTCGTTGCATTTAAAAGCAACAATGATGAAGGTCTCTGATCCAAAAATGTTTGGACATTGTGTGCGAGCCTATTACAGAGGAGCCTTAGAAAAACACTCTGATGTGCTTGAGCAACTTGGGACAGACCCTAACAACGGAATCGGAGATGTTTACGAAAAAATTTCCGAGTTGCCAGAGAAACACGCGCAAGAAATTAAAAAGGACTTAGATGCATGTCTGGAAAATGGTCCGGACCTTGCAATGGTAAATTCAGATAAAGGGATCACAAACCTTCATGTCCCTTCAGATGTGATCATAGATGCATCAATGCCGGCGGCGATACGAGAATCTGGAAAGATGTGGGGACCTGATGGAGAGCTCCGGGATATGCGGGCTGTTATCCCAGACAGGTGTTACGCAAGTCTTTACGATGAGACTATAAAACATTGTATTGAATATGGGGCTTTTGATCCTACTAATATGGGATCGGTTCCAAACGTGGGGCTTATGGCTCAGAAAGCAGAAGAATATGGCTCTCACGACACCACCTACGAAGCTCCTAATGATGGAAGATTTCGTGTCTTGAATAATGAAAAAGAGTGTCTTCTTGAACACGAGGTCCAAAAAGGCGATATTTGGCGTTTATGCCGCGTAAAGGAAGATCCTGTAAAAGATTGGGTAAAGCTTGCCGTAAAGAGAGCAAAGCTAACCGGTTGGCCAGTCGTTTTCTGGCTAGATAAAAACAGAGCCCATGACGCGAATCTCATTAGGTATGTGGAATCGGTATTATCGGAAACAAACACAGAAGGTTGTAGCTTCCTAATAAAGTCTGTTCCGGAAGCAGCCAGATATACTTTGGAGAGAGCGCGAAATGGAGAAGACACGATCTCAGCTACAGGTAACGTATTAAGGGATTATCTCACTGATCTATTTCCGATTTTGGAGCTCGGAACCAGCGCCAAGATGCTATCAATAGTGCCTTTAATAAATGGAGGTGGCCTTT
>JAYYDI010000195.1:0-11285 GCA_036161055.1 Pseudomonadota bacterium | reverse complement strand
ATACATTGCTAATTTTTCTATCTTTAAAATACTAGGAGGCCCGTCTCGGCCGATTTCCGGCGTGTCAGAGTCTTGGCTAATCCCTGAGTAATTTAAGCTATCTGAATTTGAATCGCTTTCCTTTCTCCTTTTTGTGATGCTGCCCAAAACTGGAAGGATCGATTTGGGTTGAGAATCGAGACGCGGTATTGATGCAAGCAAAGACTTCGTGTAGTCATGATTTGGCCGGTCAAATATATCGAATACATTTGCAGTTTCACAAATTGTTCCACCGTGCATTACAACTACGTCGTCGCATGTTTCGGCGACGACTCCAAGGTCGTGTGTAATTATAAGAACAGACATCCCCATTTCTCTTTGTAACTCTTGGATTAGTTGAAGAATTTGAGCTTGTACCGTTACGTCAAGGGCTGTTGTGGGCTCGTCAGCAATCAGCAAATCGGGATTGCAAGCGATAGCCATGGCAATCATTACTCTTTGACGCATCCCTCCAGAGAGTTGATGCGGGTATTCAAGCATTCTTAAATCGGGGGATGAAAGCCCGACTCGATCTAGCATGTCTGCCGCTGATCTGAGAGCTGCATCGTAACTAATGTCGGTATGCAACCGGTATGACTCAATCATCTGTTTTCCAATACTCAGAACCGGATTTAAAGCCGTCATCGGCTCTTGAAATATCATTCCTATTCGATTCCCGCGAATTCTTTCCATTTCTCTTGGTTGAACTTTCAGAAGGTTCTGTCCTTTGAAAATAATCGATCCCGAGAAAATTTTTCCTGCTGGTTTTGGGAGTAATCTCATAATGGACAGCGCTGTCACGCTTTTTCCACATCCTGACTCCCCAACAATGCCCGTAGTTTTTCCCTTTGCAAGGGAAAAGGAGATATTATTCACTGCTCTAAAAACCTCAGATTCCGATAGGAAGCCAGTGCTAAGGTTATTAACCTCTAGTAATTTCACGGGTTCTCTGCGAACTGATCGAATACTCGCACCCTAGCTGGAAAAGATTTGTTTTCTCTCTTAGCCTCTAAGGTTTCTTCTCGCATCTCTTCGTCAATCCAGTGAACAAAAAGTTGGGTGCTACTTCGGCTATGTTTGTAGTTAAAGTGGTCGGGAAACCTTAGCCAACGCCAGTGCCCGAGACGGTAACTCGGTTGAATAAAACCTGGAACGAACGAGGCATGGTCATGGTGAAGCTGGGTCATTTTATGGGCTAATTCGATCATTTCATCTTTATCGCTTGATCCCCTGTAAGAGTTGATCATTCGATCCATTTCAGGAATAGCCAACAATTCGAGGTTATTTGTTTGCGTCTTCACTTTTCGGTTGGGGTTAAGGTTGCCATCGTCCAGAAAAGCTTTATCGAAGGCGTTTTCAGAATGATATGTTTCCCAAAATCTTGGATACATTTCCAACCCTACTGCGAACGCAAGAAAATGAATCTCGTGTTTTTTTTCTTGGACTTTCTTCCATCCGGCTGTGCCATCAAGTGTTTCGATGATTAGCTCAAGACCTGCTTTTGCAGCCTCTTCTTTCAGAATCGTAAGAATATCTTTGAATCGTTCGTAACCTGTCGAGACAGTGAATGAGAGCCTATCTCCTTCCTCATTGATCAATATTCCATCCGAGCCCCTTTTTTTGAACCCTGCATCAGAGAAAGCTGCTTGGGCCTTGTCTAGGTTGAACTCTCGCGATCTAATGTTTTTGTTAGAAAATTCGCCATAGCCGTCGGACGAGGTCTGCATCCTTTGATAATCGCCTCGAAAAAAATTTTCTATAACTAGTTTCCAGTTTGACGCGTGTTGAATTCCGACTCGTATGCTTTTATTGTCTAGAAACTTTTGATTTGTGTTTATCCACAAGCCGTAAGTTGGGCGGGGATGTTGATTATAAAAAACAGTTTTTTGAATATAGCCCTTAAGCACTTCCGGCGCATCATTTGGTAATTTTTCGTACCAATCCTCAGATAAAGTCAAATCGAATAGGTCGATTTCCCCTCGTCTAAATGTTTCGAAATACTTTGAGCTGTCCCTGATGACATTGAAACTTATGGTGTCCGCGTTGAAGCGATATCGGAAGTGTTTTTTTTCTTTTGCCCACCAGTCTTGGTTTCTTCTTAACTTGATGGATCTGCCTTTTTGCAGATCCTTTTCTGTGTCTAGTGTATAAGCCGATGTAGTAGGTGGAAATTTCCACTGATAGTATTCTGTGAAGTTATCTGCTAAGTCATAGTAATAATGTCTTGGCACAGGACGAAGCCCCAATATTCTTGATGCCATATCCGGTTTATCAGTAGGAACGGAAATGGAAAAGGTATGATCATCATACCTTGTGATGTTGGAGTACTGTGTTCCGTACCAGTTGTTATACCAAGGAGCGACAATGTACTCGGATTGGTAAAAGAAAAACATGAAGAAAAAGTCCTCCGTTGTAACTGGATGCCTGTCTGACCAATAGGCATTCGGATCTAATCTCACAAAAACTGTTTTTGAATCTCTATCGATTGCCCAGGACGTTGCCAGGCCTGGATAAAAATCGAACTCGTCAGGGTGGGTTCCAGCCAAAGAGATTGTGACGTAGTCATTTAGAAGAGGACGAAAAGAGCCGTTAGAATCTGGACCCACCGTCCTCAAAGTACGGGGGAAATCTTGAAGCCGACGGTATTCCGTCCCGCCTTTTTTTGCTTTTTCTGAGCCTATTTCAGATAAATCGTCACCGCTTGTCCATTTTAGATCTGCCGGAAGGTCTTCTAACGTTTTAAAGCTAAAGAATTCTGGCCTCTCTAGGTAATAATTATCTACTTCCTCAGTATTATCGATCGCTTCGGACTTCGAGTTTTCGTCCTCTAATCTCGAACATCCAGTGATTGCTAAAAATATTGCAAAAGCAAAGCAAATTATCTTAGTCATAACTTCATTGTTTCTCATTCGTAAATAGTAAACTTTTTTGGATCAAATGACTCTCTTATGGCTTCACCCACAAAAGTAATCAGTGTGAGTATTATCACCAGCGTTCCAAAAGCGGATATAACGATCCAGGGCGCTGTTCGGAGAGAGCTAGTGCCCTGCTTTAATAGTTCTCCTAAACTCGGGGTAGGTGGCGGTAGTCCGAACCCTAAAAAATCCAGCGCGGTGATTGCAGTGATCGCAGCGATTACAGTAAAAGGAACAAAGGTAATCAGGGTGGACATCGCGTTAGGCAGAATGTGCTTGAATATAATTCTCCCGGTTGACGCTCCCATTATTCGCGCTGCTGAAACATAATCTCGTGATTTTTCTCGATACGTTTCTGTGCGCATGTAATAAGTCATAGAAGTCCATGAGAATAAAACCATAACCGAAAGAAGTATCATAATCCGAGCAGAAGTGGGTAATCCTGAGGGAACGACACTAAAAACAATAATCACCATATATAAAAAGGGGATGTTGGACCATATCTCGATGAACCGCTGAAAAAGAAGGTCGAATATCCCGCCAAAATAGCCCATAGCACATCCAATTATGATCCCGATTAAGTAAACTGAGAGCGTGAAAGCTAGAGCAAACCAAAGCGCAATTCTTGTGCCGTATATAAGCCTAGAGAGTATATCTCTGCTTGTTGTATCTGTTCCCAAATAGTGCCCGTTTTCTATGGAAGGCGCACTGGGCCGGAAAATATTATCCTGAGCGCTATTTTCGTAAGGGTTAAAGGTAACTGGAGGCATAAGAACCCAGTTGCCCGTGCCTTCCTCCTGAAATTTCTGTTTTAGTTCTCGGTAGTTTGTTTCATACGGATAATCTAATCCAAAGTCAGTCCCGGGATGAAAGGCTGAATAAGTAGGGAAGTAGAGATTGCCCTCGTAGCTGACCAATAAAGCCCTGCTATTTGATATCAGCTCACAAAATGAGGTCAGAATTAGAATTCCTATTAAGATAAGGAAGCTGTAGTAGCCTCTTTTTATCTCTTTGAATCTACTTATTTTCCTTCTGGTTTCGGGGTTCGAGATAAACATACTTATCCGAACTGCACTCTTGGATCAACTAGCGCGACGAGTATGTCACTAATGATATTACCGATCAAAAGCAGTCCGCTCGCTATTAGAACAACACCCATAACAACAGGGTAGTCTCGATCTAAAATTGCTGACAGTCCGAGTAAGCCAAAGCCATCGATATCAAATATTGACTCAATCAAGAATGAACCTGAGACAATTAGAACGATGTTTTGTCCAAAGGTGGTTGCAATCGGAATCAATGAGTTCCTCATTGCATGTTTTATGACGGCCTGTTTGAATGACACCCCTTTCGCGATTGCTGTGCGAATGTAGTCGGACGCAAGATTATCCATAAGATGATTTTTCAGCAGCAGAGTGACTAATGCGAAGCTTCCGATTAGATAGCAAATAAGTGGGAGGACCGAATGACTTACCAAATCTGAAATCTTTCCAATAAAATTCTTATCATCGAAGGACATACTTACAAAGCCTCCCATTGGGAACCATTCTAAATAAACCGAGAAATATAAAAGCAAGAGCGATCCGAGCGCATATCCTGGTATCGCGTATCCGGTAAAAATCAATAAAGATGAAACGTTGTCAATCATTGTTTTGTGCTTTATTGCTTTGACGATAGCGAGTGGGATACAAATTAAGTAGGTAAAGGTCAATGTGACGAGACCGTAATAAAGAGATATGGGAAATCTATCTTTGATAACGTCCCAAACTGGTTCGTTGTATCGATATGAGGTGCCTAGGTCTCCCCGCAGTATCTTACCCAACCAATTGAAGTAACTCTCTATCAGAGGCTTGTCAAAACCGTAATACTCTTTTAGCCTCTCCAGTTGATCCTCGGAGATCGCCATATCTTGTCCAGGCAGTGACGTTTGGTAACCGCCACCTAATTGCTGTGACTCCATGATTGCTCTCTCAAGCGGTCCGCCCGGAACGATCCGGGTGATGGCGAAGACGATAATAGTTACCCCAATTAATGTGGGCGGAATGAGTAGTAGCCGTCGAATGAAATAGTCACGCATTGGTTTTGCTTAAAATCTTAGATCTGACTAAGTTCAAGCATTATAAAGCTATTATTCCTTGCTAAAAAGGAATTGAATGATTATCAATGCGACTGTTGCTCCTGCAAATTGCGCTAGGATGAACATCGGCGCATAGATGATATCAATCCCGCTAAATGTGCCAGTAAAGCTCCGAGCAATTGTAACTGCTGGATTCGCAAAAGAGGTTGATGCTGTAAACCAATAAGCAGCGCTGATGTAAAGACCCACCGCTGCAGGGACTGTCTTGGGACTGGTTCTAAGGCAGCCTAAAATAGTCAGTAGCAGTCCCATCGTCGCAATTGACTCTGATATCCATTGATTAAAACCGCCTCGCTCGATAGTGCCGACTTGAAAAATATCCAACTCGAACATTAAATGTGCAGTTAGGGTGCCTAACAAACCAAATAATATCTGAACAACGATATACATTAGAGCTTCTAATGCTTTTTTCTCTCTTTTTAGCCAAAATATAAATGTAACCGCGGGGTTAAGGTGTGCGCCGGAAATAGGCCCTAAAAATGTTATCAAAACGAATAACATGGCGCCCGTCGAGATCGTGTTTCCTAGAAGTGCTATTCCTATGTTCCCGCCGGCAAGATTTTCCGCCATTATCCCTGAACCAACGACAGTCGCTACCAAGAAGAATGTGCCGATCGCTTCAGCCGCTAGATTTCTTATCATCTGAATATACTTTCTCCCTCAATAATACCAGCCGTCAAAAAACAAAAAAACATTGAAATGCGAACAAAATATGGTTGGGCAAATATAAAGATGAGAAATTTTACACCTAGGCTAAAAGAGGCTCATTTTTACTAAGACACTCACCAATAGATTTATCAGAAATAACCTGCCCTTTAATAATATTTTAAAGACTCTTAATTTTTTCTTAAGAAACTTTTTTAAACTAAACACACTTAAATTTTTTTTGGGAAAAACCCATACATCAATGCTGATTACTTTCGATCAAAAAGAATATGAAAAACTTGATGATAATTCATATAGGTTAGAAAAACGGCGGCTGCAAATTGAGTTGCTTAAATTGCAAGAAGACGTCATCAAAAATAATCGGAAAGTTTGTATCGTCTTTGAGGGCAGGGATACCGCAGGTAAAAGTTCGGCGTCAAAATTTTTCACACAGTATTTGATCCCAAAAAATTTCAGCTACGTTAACTTAGGAATTCCTAGCGCATGGGAGTCATCCAATTGGTTTGAACGTTGGGAAAAAGTGATTCCAAAACAAAAAGAAATCTCATTTTTAGATCGAAGTTGGTACACGCGAGCACTCACGGAACCTGTGATGGGGTATTGTTCTGAGAGACAGTACCGAGAATTTATGCAGGAAGTCCTTCCCTGGGAGCAAAAGCTTCAGAAAGATGGGGTCGAGCTAATAAAGTTTTATTTCTCGATAACAAAAGACCAACAAAAAAAAAGAATGAAAGCCCGAAAACGCTCTAAGTTGAAATATTGGAAAACTTCAGAAAATGATGAGCAAATGGTCAGCAAATGGGATGCTTTTACTTTGTATAAAGAGCAAATGTTCGATAAGACAGCTGTTTCGTTTTCCCCATGGATAGTCATTAACGCAAACAATAAAATGATAGCTAGATTAACAGCACTTAGATTTTTATTAAATCAAATGAACTACGACTATAAAAAGCTATTGAAACCAGTAACATGGACCAAAAATGCTGATTATTATAATGTCACGATAGAGGGAGTCAGGTTCACCAGATTATCCTATGAGCAATATAAAGTGCTCAGCAGATACTCTGATGACGATTGAATGAAGATAGCTGCTATAGATATTGGAACTAACGCTGTTAGGGCGAAAGTCTTTGAAACGAGCCCCGTTGCAATAGAGTTTGTCGAGGGGTTTAGGTCTCCGCTTCGCTTGGGCACTGAAGTCTTTAGAGAGGGTCGGCTTAGCAAGTCGAAGTTGGATAGTCTTATTTCGACCTTGATGAAATATAAGACAATTTTTGAGGAGAAAAGAGTCACGCAATACGAGATCATCGCCACTTCCGCGTTACGAGACACAGCGAACGCAGAATCCTCCAGAAGGCAGATAGAAACAGCGATGAACCACCCTCTTAGAATAATCTCAGGGCTTGAAGAAGCAAATCTAATCAGGTTTCACCCACGAAGCGATACGGGAGATAAAAAGGTATTTGTTGACATAGGGGGTGGAAGTACCGAATTTTTTTTAAAGAATGATCAAGAGACCGTTGTAAGATCTTTCCAACTGGGAGCAGTCCGAAACATGCTCCGGAAAGATAAACAAAAAGAGTGGAAAAGGATGATTGGATTTCTTAGTGAAATAGGACCGAAAAAAAAGATAATCGGGATCGGTGGCAATATTCGCTCTTTTCTGGGAGTGGCTAAGAAAAAAGAACTCTCAAATAACGATATGAATAATGAAATTCTGTCTTTATCAAATCTTAGCTTGAATGAAAAGATAGAGAGACACGGGTTGTCTATTGATCGTGCTGATGTGATTGATCATGGACTGGCGATATTGGATGTCATTGCAAAAGAATTATGCGTAGATTCAGTGACTTCTACTAAGTGGGGAATTACAGACTCGATCGCCGTCAGACTCTTCCACGAAATTTATGCTGGTAAAGCGAAATTATCAAAAAAAGGCATCAGTTTCTCTGAGAGAATTGCCTGAGCGATATACTTTAAGTGCTTCGGAAAAAATCCCTAAAGCGGAATCGGACCATATTATGTTCGGAGTCACACATGTTTAAAAAAGTGATATTTATATGCACCGGAAACTCTTGTCGTTCTCAAATGGCAGAGGGTTGGGCACGGAGTTTTATTTCGTCGTCAAAAAAAGGTGGAAGCGCTTACTCCGCTGGGGTGAGCCCTGCAGGTTTAAACCCATTAGCGGTTAAAGTTATGTCAGAAGTTGGAATTGATATATCTTCACAAAGCTCAGATCCCATCTCAAGTTTTGATTTAAACACCTTCAATTTCTGCGTGACGGTTTGTAGTGATGCAGACAAGCACTGTCCGATTTTATCTCCCCAAATAAAAAAAACGCATTGGCCCCTTGAGGACCCAGCCGCATTTGATGGAAGCCTTGACGAACGTTATTCAGTGTTCAGGCGCTCTAGAGACGAAATAGGCATTCTCGTAGAGAAGTTTATTGATTCTTTTTTTTGATACTGAAGGCGCCAACTCGTTTAGCTTTTATCTCTAAACATGTCTTCGATTAAAGAATGTTTCTTTAATGCGTAACTAAGAGCTCTCTGAGTGATAACATTGACCCACAAAAAAATGAAGATGGGAGATTCTCATGCCTAGATTAAGAGAGGTTTCTCGAAAAGAGGCAGACCCTAGTTGCTTGCCTCTTTTCGATGCATTATTTGGAAAAGAGAGGGACCCAGTATCGGATCCAGGAACAGCCACGGGTACTCCGGGTAATTGGTGGACTGTCTTCGCATTGGTGCCGGATTGTTTTCATCATGCAGTTAACGGGTTTCAGTTTTACCGATCGAAAAAGAGGAAACTTAAGGCTAATTATCGAGAGCTGGGACAGGCGCGAGCGGGGTACTCGCGTGGGAGTCAGTTTGTTTTTTCACAACATTGCAAGGCATTGCGAGCTTGTGGCTTCAGCGAAGATCAAATTGCGTCTATCCCATCATGGGCGACTAGCGCGTGTTTCAATGAAATAGAGGCAGCTGTTCTAGCTTATACTGACGACCTCGTGCTCGGAGGTGGGCGAGTTTCCGATGGGACTTTCAAGGTTTTAAAAGAGTATTTTTCCGACGAGGAGATTCTTGAGTTGACCTACATCACTTGTACATATGATATGCACGCAACAATTTGTAAGGCGTTACGTTTAGAATACGATGATATAGAAGAACGGGTAAAAGAAGTACCCATTCCAGACTCTGGATTAGGTGACATAGATTTCATGAAAGCGGTGGATAAGAAAAAGTGATGTTGGAGCTAGAGTTAAAACGAGTGAAACAACTATGTGAATCGACTCGCGAATTAAGGTTCGAAACAGCTAGCGGAAAAAATCTTGATTACGAGCCCGGTCAATTTTACCGATTTTCTTTTGAGGATAATGAGGGCTTATTTCAGCGGAGCTATAGCCTAGGAAATCTCGATGACCTTTATGGACCTTACCTGGACATTGTTATTTCGAAAGTTGATGAAGGTAGAGCTACTAAGCTGCTTTTTAACGCCCAGCCAGGACTAAAAGCTTCGGTCACTGGACCCCATGGTAGATTAGTGCTCCCGGCAGATAAGCCACGTCATTTATTTCTGGTTGCGACGAGTGTTGGTGTCGCGCCATATTTACCGATACTCCAGAAGCTAAAGACCGAGGCTTATCAGAGAGTAGATCTATTTTTTGGGGTGAGGAGCCGAGAGGAATTTATCTATAAGGAATTTCTGACTAAATACGCCGAAGACCATAGATTTTTTAATTTGAAACTTTGCATTTCGCGTGAAGATGCTAAAGAGGAATATGAGCATAGAGGATATGTAACAGACTTACTGAAAAAAGAAGACCCCAGTCCTGAAGGAACAATATTTTTGGTCTGCGGGAATCCTAAAATGGTAGAGGATGTTTGGTCTTATTTAACCTCAAAGAAATTTGGTGGTCCTCAGGTAATTACAGAAAAATACGTTTTCGCTCGAGACAAAACCGCGGCGAGTACAAAATTAACCGAGGCTCAGAAGAAACTGATTGAGGAAGAGCTTCAGAAATTGAGCTGAAGAATTTAATCTCGATAACACCAGTGCCAAGGTTCGTAGATAATCCCAAAGCCATTCTTTTCAGGATAACTCATATAAAATTTAAACTTTCCCGCGTTTTCAGTTAGCCAAAAAAAAGCCGGCTCCTTTTCAAAACATTCATCTAGGGGAGCACCGTTGCCAGAATGCAAATCCAAGGCTCTTCCGCTGTGATGTTCGCTATAGCCGGGAATAGCGTTTGTACGAAGTATCTTGAGTATTGTTTGTCCTTGCGCAAGCTTTTTACTTATCAGGTTGCATTGATACTCAATGGACCTAAATGCCGAAATAATTTTGATATCGTGCCCGTCAAGTCTCGCGGACGCCTTCATTTCAAGCCAGGCTTTGTTGGCACACGCTGCGAGTTTCTGCTTGCGTCCGTAATAATCAATCCCTGCATCGATGAGGTCTTCTGGTTCCTCTTGAAATGGCAATTTACTGGCTTGAACCATCTCGTTGGTAATCCCTAATTCCTGTAATTTAACGTCAAGCTCTCCTCTATTCATTTTTCGAACTCTCTAGTTGGGCGATTATATTGTCATATGCTTCTTGAGCTTAATTATATACGACTAGGCAGCCCGAATTATTTTTATCTTTCTCAAAGAGTAGCGTGCAGGTTTCAGTTGCCTTTGCTTTTGTCTCGAAATCACCGGCCTGTACTCTCCATATTATTTTATCTACTAGCTTTACTCTCTGGAAACTTAACTTTAGATCAGAGAACAACACTCTATTTTTGATGAGAATGTCGTTCCATAAAATTTCTGCTTTTTCCTTGGAACTCATTGCTCCTAGTTGGATCTTGAAAGTCTTGTCTGAGTGAGGAGAGTTCAAATGAGTTGGGACTCTCAGGTCCCAATTTCTCGACCAATTTGAGTTTTCGGTCTCAAGTATCTTTGCTTTTTCAAACTGGATCTTTTCTATTGCGCGGGTAAAACCTTGCTCGGCAGCTAGAGATATGAAGTCTCTCCCTTTTTCTTCATCTCTTTCGACTCCTGCTCCGTCTAAAAGCATTACTCCCACATTATACTGTGCCGGCGGATGTCCTAGCTTCGCGGCTTTTAGATTCCACTGATATGCCAGAGTTAGATCCGTTTTTGTTCCCTCACCATATTTATACATCAAAGCGAGGGCTGTTTGCGCCCTGACATCATCCTCTCTAGAAGCTTTTTTGAACTCAATAAAAGCACGCGAAAAATTTCTTTTCTTATACTCTGCGACACCAAGATCATAGTTTCCCCAAGAAACTACCGAGACGACCGTAAAAATTATGAAAGTTATCGAACAGGATAGTGATGGAATCAAAGAGACCAGCTTAATAAAATGATCCTTAGAGTTAATCACGGCTCATTCAGAGATACTTTCTTGATAGAGATTCTAAGGTTGTGAAAAATTCTTTTTTGACGTTTTGCAGGATTACTTCCACTGGCTCTATCGATTCTATTCTGCCTGCCACCTGTCCCGATAGAGGAATAGCAGCTTCCATGTCGCCTTCGAAATAAAGT
>JAYYDI010000194.1:0-4955 GCA_036161055.1 Pseudomonadota bacterium | reverse complement strand
GAGTGAATTTGTATTGTTGACCGGGGTTGCCAAGCCCAACAATCAGCTTAATGCTGGACATTATGAATTAGGTTGGTTATTCAGCCTCGCTTTCATTTTCCTCTGATTCCGTTCCCGCATCTTCAGATCCAGCAGATACTTGTTCTTCTTCAACATCAGTACCTCCCCTGCGCGTAACAACGCTGGCCACAGGAATATCCCGGTCCTCCCCGTAACTTAACGCTACTATAGAAACACCTTCTGGCAGAGGAAGATCGCTCAGGTGTACCGATGACCCCGTGTGCACTTCGGCCATATCGACTTCGATCGATTGAGGCAAATTCTGCGGGAGACAACTAATTTCTACTTCTACCAAATTCCTTGTAAACGTCCCTCCCTCCATTTTGACACCAACGCAACTTTCCTCATTTAGAAAATGAAGCGGCACGCTTACAGTAATCGCCTGGTCGGCAACGATTCGCAAGAAATCTAGGTGTTGGAATCGACCATTCGCTGGATCTCGCTGAATATCTCTAACAACCGCTTTCTCCGCCTTACCATCAATATTTAAATCCAATATTTGAGAATAAAACGCCTCTTCTTTTGATGCTTTAACTAACTCGTTCCCGGAGAGACTCAACATTTGTGGTTCTCCACGTCCTCCATAGACTACGGCAGGGATACTATTTTCAAGCCGACGCATCCGGCGACTTGCCCCCTTACCTTTTTGCCTTCGTACTGTCGCGTTGAGCGATAAGCCTTCTGCCATCAGTTCCTCCGATAAACAAAATAATTAAGAATAGGCGTGAAATTATACCCGATTATCTGAACAAAGCGCTTATAGATTCTTCATTGCTGACGCGACGTATGGACTCAGCCAACACCCTATCTAGACTCAGCTGAATAATTTTACCGGACGCTTTTGCCTCTGTTGATAGAGCAATTGTATCTGTCACTAGCATCGCATCCAAATGAGAATCCGAAATCCGAGAAATAGCTGGGCCAGATAAAACTGCATGAGTAATGTAGCAGACCACTTTGGCGGCTCCTGCCTCTTTCAATGCTTTTGCTGCCGTGCACAACGTTCCGGCCGTGTCTACTATGTCATCGACTATGATACAAGTCTTATCGGTTACATCACCTATAACATTCATAACTTCTGTTTCATTGGCGCTTGGTCTTCGCTTGTCTATTATTGCTAAATCAAGTTCATTCGCTTGCTTCGCTATAGCCCGAGCTCTCACAACACCACCGACATCCGGGGATACCACTACCGGTTGGTCGTAATTCGCTGCGATTATATGGTCCAATAGGACTGGAGAGCCATATATGTTATCCACTGGGATATTAAAAAATCCTTGAATCTGATCAGCATGCAAATCAACGGTAAGGATCCGATCAATGCCGACACTGCTTATCATATCTGCGACGACTTTCGCGCTTATTGCCACTCTAGCCGAACGAGGTCTCCTGTCTTGGCGAGCGTAACCAAAGTAGGGAATCACAGCCGTTACCCTCTGTGCAGAGGCCCTGTGCAGCGCATCTGCCATAAGCAACAGTTCCATTAGGCTATCATTGGTGGGCGCAGACGTAGACTGCAATATAAAGGCATCCTTTCCGCGAACGTTTTCATGAATTTCAACGGTTACTTCCCCGTCACTGAAACGCCCAACGTCCGCATTACCCAAGGGAACGTTTAGTTCAAGAGCGACTTTGTCTGCTAGGTCTCCACTCGCACTGCCGCTGAACAAAGTTAAATCCGGCAAATCACCCCCCTAAATGGCAACAGATTCGCTGCTTTCTTTTACCCAAAATTGGCTGGGGTGGCAGGATTCGAACCTGCGAATGCCGGGATCAAAACCCGGTGCCTTACCACTTGGCGACACCCCAATTTTTAAATTTCCAGACGCCTATTCAAACGATATCGCTCAGGAACGAACGTTATTCTCCTGATGCAATAATCCCCTGTCAAACCTAGAGCCATTCTTTTCAAATGTTTTTATCAACCACCGCACTGAAAGGACTCCACTAGTCATAATTATCTCCGTTGGATAAAGCTTCGATCGCGATTGGCTCCCGTCTTCATACTGGTTAGAACGTATGACTTCGATCTCCCAGTTGTCTTGTATAAATGAATTACTATAGCTACCTTCTTCCAATACAATATATGGGGAGGATGCTCTGGGAAGCCCCATTATCCAGTAGGGAAACGCGCTAAGTGGAAGCTCAGAGATTGGTCTGTTTGCCAACTCTTTGGTAGAGAGCTCTATCCAGTGTTTTCCTATCTTTTGTTTCAAAGTCGGGGGCTCCGAAATTAGCATAAAACGCTGGCGATTAATCCCCATAGTTCCCCAGACTTCAAGATTTGCTCTATCTTCTTTTACTAAGGCCTTAAAGTTGAGAACAACTTTTTGCTTGCCCATCGAGATTTGTACTCTGCCGTTTAGCTCAGAAGCCAATTGAACACTAACGTCTGAAATATCCCGCGTCGCACAACCTACCGTGAGAACAAAACAAAGCCCAATCAACCAAAGACCAGTTTTTGCAAATTTTCTAAGCAAGCTACCCCCAAAATATTTGTTATAATTAGAAAAATTTGTCTGATTCAAAATAATGAGCCTACTGGTCTATGGGATCAATCACAGAACCGCGCCACTGCAGCTTAGGGAAAAAATAGCGTTCGGTGAAAGTGAGCAACCTCAAAGCATTAAAAACCTTCTCTCCAACAACTGTTCTGTTGAAGAGTGTTTCATAGTTTCGACGTGCAATAGGACAGAAGTCTATTGTTCCACCGAATCTGAAAATTCAGAAAACATCAGACATTGGCTAACCAACGAAAAGCCGGTCAGTTATGAGGAATTGTTGAATTGTTCCTACGAATACTGGGATAGCGATATGGTGAGTCATATGTCCAGAGTAGCCTGCGGTCTTGATTCTATGGCGCTTGGCGAACCACAGATAATGGGTCAGGTAAAAAAATCTATAGAAACGGCAAGCCAATGCAATTCCATAGGGGAGAACCTAGACCTCGCAATAAGAGTGGCAGTTTCGGCAGCCAAAGAGGTCAGAACTAGAAGTAAGATTGGAGAGAACGCGGTATCCATTGCCTATGCAGCGTCATCGCTAGCGACAAAGATTTTTTCAGATTTATCTCAAAAAAAGGCTCTTTTGATTGGCGCGGGAGAAACTATTGAGATGGTCGCTAGCTACCTGCATCGAAAAAAGATTGGTTCTTTGACGATAGCGAACAGGACCATGTCAAACGCTGAGGCTCTTGCTAGCAGGTACAAGGCGAGAACTGCCGCACTTTCGAGCGTTAATTCCTCCCTTCATGAATTTGATATAGTCATCTCTTCAACCGCGAGCAGCTTCCATATAATTGGCAAAGGCACCGCCGAAGCGGCCATCAAAAAGCGCCTTAGAAAACCGATTTTTATGGTAGATCTCGCTGTCCCTCGCGATATTGAGCCAGAAATATCAGAACTCCCAGATATCTATTTGTACTCTATTGACGATCTCCAGGAGATTACAACGCAAAATGCCCAGTTGCGCGAGGAAGAGAGAGACTTTGCCGAATCAATAATTGACGAAGCCGTTAAAGAGTATGAAGCTGAAGTTCGATTGAATGATGATCTTTCCTTTATCAGCGCTTTTCGCGATAAAGCCGAGCAGGTCAGGCTTCAGGAGCTAAATAGAGCGATGAGACAAATTAACAACGGTAAAGATCCGACCGAGATATTAGGAGAAATGAGTAAAAGTTTGACCAATAAACTTATTCACTCACCTACAAGTGCCATTAGGCAAGCATCGCGAGCCGGCCGCAGAGAAATAATTTCAAATCTTAAAGAGATATACGAGATCTCGGATCTGAACACAGCCAAAAGGAACGAGGTCATAAAAAAAACCACGAAGGAATAGCAGTGGAATTATCTGAATCACTGCAGAAGAAACTTGACTCGCTGCGCGAGAGGTACGAAGAAGTCTCTTCTCTTCTGAGCCAACCAGAAATCGTGTCCGATAGGGAAAAATACACCTCTCTCTCAAGAGAATTTTCCGAGCTTGAACCTCTGATCTTATCGTTCAATGCTTTTTCGAAGTTGAAAATTGATCTACGTGAAAACGAATTGATGCTGAAAGAAGCAGATAGCGAGTTGCGCGATCTTGTCGAAATGGAGATGGAGGATATAAAAAAGCAACTCCTAGAGAGATTTGATGAGCTCAATGTCCTGTTATTGCCGAAGGATCCTAATGATAAGTTTAATATCTTTTTGGAAATCAGAGCCGGCACTGGGGGAGACGAGGCTGCTATTTTTTCGGGTGATCTTTTCCGTATGTATTTTAAATACGCCGAAAAACAAAATTGGCAGGTCGAGATTTTGAACGAACGAGGAGGTGAGCACGGGGGATACAAGGAAATAATTGCTCGTATTGAGGGAAAGAACGTCTATAGTCAACTAAAATTCGAGTCCGGAGCACACCGCGTTCAACGGGTGCCTGAAACGGAGTCGCAAGGACGAATACATACCTCTGCGTGTACAGTCGCGATTCTTCCGGAAACTGATCAGGTATCCGAAATAGAAATAGAGAAAAAAGATCTTCGAGAGGATACTTTCAGAGCGTCTGGGGCCGGCGGACAACACGTTAATAAAACTGACTCGGCAATTCGTTTAACACATATTCCCAGCGGTATTGTTGTCGAATGTCAGGACGAGAGGTCTCAACACAAAAACAGGGCAAGAGCCTTATCGTTGTTAGCTGCAAAATTATTAGATCAGGAAAGAACAAAAAGGGAAGCTGAACAGGCAGAAAATAGGAAACGCTTGGTCGGATCTGGGGATAGGTCTGAGAGAATAAGAACCTATAATTTTCCTCAGGGTCGATTAACAGATCACCGAATCGGTTTAACTGTGTATAAACTCGATGAAGTCCTCGAAGGAGAATTAGATACGGTCATCGAGCCGCTTCTGCGGGAGCAT
>JAYYDI010000193.1:0-5448 GCA_036161055.1 Pseudomonadota bacterium | reverse complement strand
GAATTGGTACCCTTGCGACTGTTTGGAAGCAAAAGTCTGCTTAGAATGTATCCATTCATCAATCTGGTTTCCTTCAACTATGAGCGGCATTCTGTGATGAATGGCTTGAATATTCTCGTCTGCACCTCTCGTAACGATAGCGAATCCTTGTTTTTCTCTCCCCTGGGTGCATATCCCGGCAAAAAGGATTAAGTCCCCTCCTCGGTGGAAAAAGTAGGGAAACTTGCCCGTATCGCTAGTTCCCCATTCGTACCAGCCATCGGCTAAAATTAAGCATCTCGACGCTGAACGAAAACTGGGCTTTTGATTTAAGGTTTCTATTCT
Source organism: Pseudomonadota bacterium (assembly GCA_036161055.1). Classification (GTDB taxonomy): domain Bacteria; phylum Pseudomonadota; class Gammaproteobacteria; order Pseudomonadales; family Azotimanducaceae; genus UBA9659. The sequence continues at coordinate 5,124 of JAYYDI010000193.1, read as the reverse complement.
AGCGTTTATTATCTTCACGCTTGACTTTGCCCATGCTGGCGAGTAACCCCACGGCATCACAGTAAGTTCATCTGAGAGCACTAGAGTTTTGTCGGATGGTGCGATATTAAAATTAGGAGGGAAGTCAAAATTTAGATTAAACCGAGATTTAACTTGTCTAATATTTCGTAGGGTAAAACGACCACACATCTTATGACTCAGGCCCCCTTGGGAGAAACGATTCCTCCCACATCTGATACCGAGTTTTTTCCATTCCTAGAGAGGAGTATGTCGATTGAGCGATATTATTGAACTGCTCAACGTAAAGTCTAACTCCGCAAACGTTTGCTTCTTGTTTTGCGCGCATTTTTACTGTTTTATATAAATTTGAGAAAACTCCTTTTCGCCTGAACTCCTCTCTTACGTAAACACTTTGAATCCACCAGAATAGTCCATTCCGCCAGTCTGACCATTCATAGGTTATTGCCAGCGAAGCAACTGCTTTTCGATCCAAGTCTTCGGCGATTAAATAGAAACCGTGATCTTCATTAGTTAACAATTCCCTAATTCCTTGCTCTAGGGTTTGGCTGTTAAGCTTTTTGCCCTCTGTTTCTAGAGCCATTTTCTGATTGAAGAGCTTTAAAATTTCAAGATCGAGGGGTACAGCCTTCCTTATATTTAAGCTGAACCGCGACATCTGTGTCCTCATTACTTGATTAACTTATTTTTGATTTTCGCGGCTATTCTAGCTGCTTTTTCTTTTACCTTCGTTGTTTGAATAGTAAAAATCTCTCTGTCTTTCATTAAAACCTTCCCGTCAACCACAACAGTTGTGACATCTTGCTCGTCTGAAACGTAAACTAGGTGAGAGGTAATATCATAGGTAGGGGTATAGTGAACGTCCTCAGTGGAAACCTGAATTAAATCCGCTCGCTTTCCAACTTCGATAGATCCTATCAAATCAGATAAACCAATTGCGGCCGCTCCGTCAATTGTCGCCATTTCAAGAACTTTCTTTGCAGGAAGAACGGCTGGATCCATATTGTTTATTTTTTGCAGAAGCGCTGCCAGTCGCATCTCTTCCCACATATCTAGATCATTGTTGCTCGCAGCCCCGTCAGTCCCCAATCCGACATTTATTCCCACATTAAGCATTTTTATGATCGGAGCAATTCCCGCACCGGTTTTCATATTTGAGGTTGGATTGTAAATTACCCCTACATTCCTTTTTTTTAGAGTTTGTATCTCTCCGTCAGATGGCCAAACCACATGAGCCGCAATTGTGGGACCCGTTAAGAAATTGATTGATTCAAAGACATTAATACTAGTGTCATTATAGGTAGATTTCGCCTGTTGGTTTTCAAACATTGATTCTGACATGTGAATACTTAAGCTGACCCCTAGCTTTTCGGCAAGGCTCCGGGTTACTTTCAATTGATCGAGGTTCAAGGTGTAATTAGAGTGTGGCCCGAGTATGGGCATGACTCTTCGACTCTTGCCTTTCCATTTCCTTATGAATATTTCTCCCTTCGCCAGCGAGTCTTTAGCGTTGGAAGCGTCAGGACTGGCTTGATCAATTATCGTAGCGGAAACAAGAGCTCGCAAACCGCACGAGTCTACAACTCTGGAGATAGTGTCGGGGAAATAATACATGTCGACAAAAGTAGTAGTGCCTCCTCTAATCATTTCCCAACAAGCAAGTTCAGTTCCGATTGCAACAAATTCTTTATCTACAAAAGCTACCTCCGCAGGAAAAATATAATTATTCAACCATTCAAAAAGCGGATAGTCGTCGGCTATTCCTCTAAACAAAGTCATTGCGGCATGCGAGTGGCCATTTATTAGGCCAGGCATGACAATTTTGTTTTGCCCCTCCAGAACGATTTTGGCTTTGTATTGTTTTTTTATTGTTTCCGATTTGCCGACGTCAACTATAAGTCCCTCGTGGATCGCTACAGATCCGTTTTGAAGAACACCTGGGCCACCATCCATTGTAACAATGTGATCTCCCTCGATGAGCAGATCGATTTTTTTGATCTGTTTTGAAGTCTCGTCCCAGTTTCCATAGCAGAGCTGCGATAGGAGCATGGTACTTATTGTGATTATTAAACAACAGAACTTCATTTTTTGATCCTTTTTGATCCGCGCGCTCGAAGTGATTCCCTATTATTAAGGTTTTTCTCCGAGCTTAAAAGTGATCCCGTTGTATGCATAGTTGAACAAAAATATTCTCGTAAAGCACGAAAGCTCGAGTATGAGCAACTCAAGTAGTTTGGTAGTTTTATTAGAAATAAAGCGTTGTATCTATACTTCTTGGATTATACGCTTCCTTTAGGCCGTTTCATTTTTGGAGGGGGGTGTTTTGGAAAGAGATTACGATGTAGTGGTTGTTGGGTCGGGGGCAGCTGGGTTGTCAGCCGCGATTTCAGCTGCTGATTCTGGAGCGAGAGTCCTTATTTGCGAGAGCGAGCAAATGGTAGGGGGCTCTTCCCGACTTAGCGGCGGGCACTTTTATGCCGCAGGAACATCAGTGCAAGAAAAGGCAGGGACATACAGTGACAGTGCAGATGACATGTATGAACATTACATGACACTGAACCAATGGATGGTCGATCCCAGAGTCGTTAGAAAGTATTGCGATTTAAGTGGGCCAACATTTGAGTGGCTTCTTGGACTTGGAGTAGAGTTTCGGTCGGAAGGTGTTTATCCCTCAGGTGTGAGTTCAACTCCCCGAGGCCATCAGCCCACAGGAGGAGGACAAGAAGTCATTAATGTTCTCGAAGGCCATCGATCTCAGAAAGAGATTGATATTGTTCTAAATGCGAGGGTCACGGAATTGATAGTAGACTCGGAAAATCGGATAAAGGGAGTATCAATTGGAGAAGATAAGGCGGTCTGTGGTGCTGTAATCATTGCTACGGGTGGGTTTGGAGCTAATAAAGAGCTTCTGCAATCACTTTATCCAAAGTCTCAAGCTGTGGGAGATTGGAGCTGGTACATCGGCGCAAAAGGCTCCCGGGGTGACGGCCTGCTGCTAGGTGAGGCGGTAGGGGCATCAATAGACGGTAGAGATCGTGGCTTGCTGCTGGTCACCCCCGGATTTAGTCGAGACCTTGAGGTTTTGTTCCCATCATGGTTGATTTTAGTAAATAAAAAGGGAAGACGGTTTGCGAGTGAGTCATCGCCATACACTGTGTTAGGAGGACTCATTGAATCCCAGGGCGGGAGCGTTTATGCGGTGTTTGACGAAACAGCTAGAGTAAATGCAAAACCCAATAGTTCTTCGCAAGCCTATTGGGTTTCTGAGATCCTAGAGAAAAAAGCTGAAGAAGGTTTCATTAAACGCGCGAACACTTTGGACAGGCTCGCGGAAGAAATCGGAGTAAAACCCAACGCCCTTAAAGGGACAATCGAAAACTACAACAAAGATGCGGATCTTGGAAGAGATTCACATTTTTTTAAAGAAGGAGAGCTGACAAAGATCATAACTCCCCCATTTTACGGTGTTGAAGTGAAACCAGCTATTATTTGTTGGACCGGAGCGGGGCTAAGGATTGACGAGACGGCAAAGGTCATCGATAAATCAGAAAAGCCCATCCCCGGACTGTTCGCCGCAGGGGAAACGGTAGGTAACCTGCACGGTGATCGATACGTAGGTGGAGGTGGATCTTTTGGCCCAGCAATTGTATTCGGTAAATTAGCAGGTGAAGAAGCTGCATCTTTTGCTGCTTCGAGAAATGATTAATCGTCTCCACAGAAAAAACGCACTCTTATCAATCTAATTTAGTGAACTAGTTAAGGCCTTTCTTCTGAAAGGTTCGGCAGGGAGAGTTTCCCCTTCTAACCTTGGGCAAGATGTTGGTAACTTGACTTTCTCGTGGGAACTTTCCGAGATGTTTTTAGTCCAAAAGATATCGTTATTTTTTCGGAGGCGAAATGTCATTTGAACTCCTAGGTGAAATGAAAAGTTGTTCTGTCCTCAGGATGGAGAGGTCCTCTAGGGCAAGAAGAAGAAGAAAAGCATTACGAACTGTAAAAAACCAAGTAACAGAAAGACGCTTTTCGAGAATGAGGCAGTTGCGGCAAAAGTACAAAAAGATAAGGGCGAGGCATCACGATCAAGCAGAGAAACGAACCTCTCCAATTTAGGGAAAGAATGACAAGTCCTAGCCGAATTTTTTTGATCTGTGATAGTCTTCGCGTTGACATTATTTGGCTTTGGAACTTTTATTATGAGCTATGTGAGGCTTTTTCATGCTATCGATAACTCGCTGTCCGATCTAAGAAAAGTTAAAGCGAGTATTCAGAAGATCAAAGGACTCGAAGATGAGTTGGAAACTTTGACAAAGGCGATTGACCGGATTGACGAAAAAATAAACGAAATTAATTCAAAAAAGTATTATCAAGATAAAAAAGCGTTCATTGGTCTAGATGAGCCAATTTTGTGGAGCAAATTAGATGACTGATTTTGATGGTCCCATCGTTGGTGGGAGAAAGTTCCCACTATTTTTTTCGATGCAGTAGTTATTTATGGAAAGTCGCCAAGTTAAATAACCCTCTCATTACCTCCGTCGATGGGTATTTGTGACCCTGTTGTTTTTGAAAACCCCTTATCACATACTGTCAATACTAAGTTTGCGACGTCGTGCGATGTAATGGTCGTTCTCAAAATATTATTGCGTTTATATTCGTCAATACTTAATCCATAGTTTTTCGCGCGACTTTCAAGTACATCTTCAGACCATATTCCAGTATCGAAAACGGCGTTTGGGTGAAGCATGTTTACTCTTATACCGTCATTCCCTAATTCCATTGCGGCCACTCTTCCCATTTGGGTAAGCGCTGATTTTGCTGCCGAGTATGCACCAGCGCCGGGGCCTGGAGCAGGGACATTTTTTGATGTCATCAGAACAATTGAGGGGTCATATCCCAGTTTTAAAAAAGGAGTGCATGCTCGCATTATGCTCACATGGCCATTGAAGTTTATCTCCATAGTTCTCTGTAGGAAATTACTTTCCAGATTTTCCAACGTAGCACTTTTCGGGAAAGAGCCCGCGTTACTTACAACTATATCGATACCCCCAAAGGCTCCCACGCCAGCATTAATTGCTCGCTGAATCGACTGATCGTCTGTAATATCGCAAA
>JAYYDI010000192.1:0-3138 GCA_036161055.1 Pseudomonadota bacterium | reverse complement strand
CATTTTTATCAATCCTTTTGGCCGTAGATCGAAATGCAGGCTAATCAATTCTTCAATTTTTTCTTCTGGTATCACATTTGTACCAAAGGTGTTAATTGAAATAGATGTTGGTTCTGCAATACCGATCGCATAAGAAATTTGAATTTCGCATTTTGTTGCAAGCCCAGCTGCAACAATATTTTTTGCAACGTATCTACCAGCATAAGCTGCGCTTCGGTCAACCTTTGAGGGGTCTTTCCCGGAGAAAGCGCCTCCCCCGTGTCTTGCCATACCTCCGTATGTATCCACAATTATTTTCCTGCCAGTTAATCCACAATCACCAACCGGCCCCCCTATTACGAAGTTTCCCGTTGGATTAACAAAAATTTTCGTTCTCTTGCTGAACCACTCAGAGGGAAGTGTGGGTTTTATGATTTCTTCAACAACTGCTTCTTCGATCACTTTTTGCTCAATTCCTTCCGCATGTTGCGTGGATAAAACAATCGCTTCTAAGCCACACGGACTACCTTCTGTATCATAGGCTAGTGTCAATTGACTTTTTGCGTCTGGTCCCAAAAAATCAATTTGCCCTGATTTTCTTACTTCTGCTTGCTTTCTTACAAGCCTATGGGCGTAGGTGATAGGTGCTGGCATAAGCACTTCAGTTTCATTCGAAGCATAGCCAAACATTAAACCCTGATCTCCTGCACCTTGATCTTTATTAGTGCCCTCATCTACACCCAGAGCGATATCTTGAGATTGTTTGCCTATGACATTGATTATAGCGCATGTGTTGCCATCGAAGCCTTTTTGAGAATTATCATAGCCTATGTCACAGACCACTTTGCGACATAAGTCTTCTATCTCTATAGATACCGATGATGAAATTTCTCCAGCGACAACAACCATCCCCGTTTTTACGAGCGTTTCGCAAGCAACTCTCGCTTTTGGATCTTTATCTAAATAGGCATCTAATATTGCGTCAGAGATCTGATCGGCCATCTTATCGGGATGTCCTTCACTAACAGACTCCGAGGTGAATATAAAATTTTTTGCCATCGGTCATCTCTTAAAAAATGCTAATGTTACTCTTTGTACGATCAGATTCACACAATTCGTAACCATAATCTTTTATGAATAATAGAAAAACCAGTCATATTCGCTGCTGCCCCATTGATGATTATCTAGTCGTAAGAGAAAATGGCGTTTTAAAGTGAGGCTCTCTTGATGCCAAAAGGAACGAAAAACGCTAATGCTATTCGAGCGCTAGCCATGGATGCAGTCCAAAAAGCAGGATGCGGACATCCGGGGGCTCCTATGGGAATGGCCGAAATTGCGGAAGTCTTATGGATAAGTCATCTTAAGCACAACCCTAAAAATCCAGGCTGGCCCGATAGAGATAGATTCGTGCTATCGAACGGTCATGGTTCAATGCTTTTGTACTCGATGCTACATTTATCTGGCTACGATCTTTCATTAGAACAGCTAAAAAATTTCAGACAGCTTGATTCCAAAACAGCTGGTCATCCGGAATATGGAGAAACTCCCGGAATCGAGACGACGACGGGCCCGCTCGGACAAGGGTTCGCCAATGCTGTTGGGATGGCCATCGCCGAAAAGGTTTTATCAAGCAGATTTAACAAAGCTAGATTTAAGGTGGTTGATCATAAGACGTATGTTTTTGTTGGCGATGGGTGCCTTATGGAAGGCATTTCACATGAGGCAGCCTCTCTCGCGGGTACGCTGAATCTGTCTAACTTAATATGTATTTATGACGCAAATCAGATTTCCATAGATGGCGATATAAGCGGTTGGTTCACCGATGATACTCCAAGTCGATTTAGGTCTTATGGTTGGAAAGTCATAGAGGGCGTCGACGGTCACTCTCCGGATGATTTGAACAAAGCAATAAATGAGTCTCGTGGGGCGAACGCACCCTGTCTTATTATTTGCAAGACCAAAATAGGCTTTGGCTCTCCTAATAAAGAAGGCAAAGCTTCAAGCCACGGGAGCCCATTAGGTGAAGAGGAAGTCGCTCTTACCAGAGAAGCACTCGATTGGTCTTGGGGACCTTTTGAAATTCCTCAGGACGTATACGAGGCATGGAACTGTATTGAAAAAGGCGAAGCCGCGGAACAAGATTGGAGAGAGTTGTTCTCGCGTTATAAAGAAACTTTTCCTGATTTGGCTAGGGAGTTTGAGGAAAGCTTAGACAGCAAACTTCCCTCGTCTTGGACTGACTCTCTGCTGAGCTTTGCTAGAGAGCTTCAAAAGGAGGAAAAATCTATTGCCTCAAGAAACGCATCTAGGCTAGTTATATAAAAGTTAGACACCATTATACCTAACTTAATTGGGGGTTCAGCCGACTTATCTGGATCAAACTGCACCGATTGGTCCAAAGCTAATCCATTAACTAAAGATGACGCCTCAGGGAATTATATTTTTTATGGTGTTCGAGAATTTGGCATGACCGCTATAACCAACGGGATTTCGCTCCATGGAGGACTGAGGCCGTTTTCAGGTACTTTTTTGGTGTTTATGGATTATGCAAGAAATGCAGTTCGCATGGCATCACTTATGAAGATCCCGAATATTTTTGTTTACACTCACGATTCTATCGGCCAAGGCGAGGATGGTCCTACTCATCAGCCTATCGAACAGTTATCGAATCTTAGAACGACACCTAATATGAATGTATGGAGGCCATGTGATCCGGTCGAAACCGTTTTCGCATGGAAAGCGGCTATAGAACGAACCGATGGTCCAACATCTCTTGTATTTAGTCGACAATCCCTGCCTACTTTAAAACGCGCCAAGGACACCATTAACGAAATTGCAAAAGGAGCCTACATCATATCCGAGCTTAGTTCACAACCTGATATTTTAATTATCGCAACTGGATCTGAGGTTTCTCTCGGGGTAGAAGTCGCTAAGACATTTTTGAAAAGAGGCGTTTCTATCCAAGTGGTTTCAATGCCATGCGTCGAGGTTTTCGATTCACAGCCGAGAGCTTACAAAGACCGGGTTCTGCCTCCGAACATAACAAAACGAATTGCGATTGAAGCTGCCCATACCAATTTTTGGCATAAATATATTGGGGCAGAAGGAGTGATTATAGGAATAGATTCATTTGGTGCAAGCGCTCCGGGAGAGCAATTA
>JAYYDI010000191.1:0-2901 GCA_036161055.1 Pseudomonadota bacterium | reverse complement strand
ACGCAATCATAACTGACTCAGCTTCGTCAGCGACGGCTTACAGTACTGGATCAAAAACAAAAAACGGCTTCTTAGGCGTAGATCAAGAGGGCCGGTTTCTGGAAAATCTTACCGAGAAATTGGATAACTTCGGGTTCGTGAGCGCTTTGATTTCGACTTCTGAGGTTACTCATGCAACTCCAGCGGCGTTTTCTTCTCATGTAGATTCAAGGCGGAATACTGATGAGATAAGCTCTCAAATGCTCGAATCGAAAGTAGGCACTATTTTAGGAGGAGGAAGAAAGTTTTTTTTATCAGCTGAGAATGGCGGCAAAAGGAAAGACAAAAGGGATTTACTGGAAGAAGCAAAAAAATCTCATAAAATATTGATGCATAAACATGAATTAGATATTTCCAGGATAACTCCCTCCGACAGAATCTTGGGTCTTTTTGCAGATGAACATCTAAGAGATGAAGAAAATCCGGACAACCACAGTTCAGAACCGACTCTGACAGAGATGTTGAGATTCAGCCTGGAGCGAGCCGAGGCAGCAATTGATAAACAGTGCAGAGGATCTTTTATTATGGTCGAGGGGTCGCAGGTAGACTGGGCGGGCCATGCCAATAATATTGATTACCTTGAAAGAGAATTAAAAGAATTCGACGAGGCTACTCGTTACGCACTCGAGTACGCGAAAAAAAATCCAGATACATTAGTAGTAGTAACTGCAGACCATGAGACGGGGGGTCTTCTAATTGAACCGATTGCGCTATCCTTCTATACAGGCAATAACATTAAGTTTTCATTTAACACCGCCATAGGAGGTGGCTCCCACACCGGGGTGCCAGTCCCAGTCTACGCCTACGGTCCAGGTTCTTTGAACTTTTCAGGCACTTTGGATAACACTGATGTGTACCGTGCAATCCTCAGCGCGCTGGATCTAACCGAGCAAACGGGTTCGTGTTTATAAAGTATACTCGCCAGGGAATTCAAAGTTTTAATAAGCGAATTGATACAGATTTAAAGCGTAAGCTAAGGAGAGACAAAATTGAAATTCATGTTTCGAAGTTTGGTCATCGTTTTGTGCCTGCTAATTATTCCCATCAGTGCGGTAGTGACTGCGGCAATAAAACAGAGATTCGAAGATGGCCCAAATCGAGTCTTCGCGGGAGGGCCGTTAATCAGCGGTCCAATTTATAAAGGAGTAGAACCTGATTGGGAGTTTGTTAATACCATTGATACCTTGGAGTTACAGCTAGTGGATCCCCCCTTATCTCGGCGTATTTGGGTTGCGTCAGCGCAGGGCAGATTATTTATTTGGTCAGGATACATGAATTCACTGGTTGGCCAACTTTGGAAAACTTGGCCGGCTCAAGCAAATGCCGATGGAAGGGCATTACTTCGTATTGACGGGATCCGCTATGAACGAAATTTGCTGCGTCTAATTAACGATCCTGTTTTTGAAGAACTCAGTACTGTCGTCAGTGAGAAATATCCATCTCATTTCACTCGCGACTCAGTGGAGCGAGGAGACGTCTGGGTATTCGAGGCGAAACCAAAGACACCCCTAAATCACCAAATCGTTAGGGGTTCTTAATTAATGAAAATTTTCTATAAATTTGTAACTGCGGCGACGGCTTTAAGTATTCTGAGCGTATTATTAATTCCTGGGGTAGACGACGCAGTCGAGGGTCTTTTTCAATTATTCGTCTTGTTTGTTTCTAGATAAATTCTTAGGGATTTTTGTGGGGTAAAACCACCTAAATGCTTTGGGAATTAAAGCTGCCCTTTACGTATTTTGTATGTGACCGCCTCTAAGTCCTCACCTCTCTTGAGAATGGTTCGAGTTGCAAGGTAAACCTCAAAATCAAAGAAAATATCAATGCACCAAAACACAACATAAATAAGACGGCCACAATCTGAGGAATAGGCGCTTGGTAAAGTCCTTCCAAGAACAGACAAAAAATAACAAGACAAACTCGAAGCCCACTAGTTAGCGATAGTATTATCGAGCCGTAACAAAATCTACTTCTTAAAATCAACTTCAAACGCGCCCTTTCGAAAATTTGATTCTCAGAGGATGTCTCATAATCCAATGCAAATCTTTGAAGCACACGCATTCTATCTTTAATTCTTCCCAGGCGATTTGTCAGAGAAGTTAAGATATAACCTATCCCCGCGAGCAAAAATACTGGGGTAACTGCTATCTGCATTATATCGTTTATATTGAGCGAAGCTAGCAAGCCTCTCCAAACAGACTAATTTTTAATCACAAATATTTGATGCCCTTTTCGTGTCAACGAGTATATTGAATCAAAGATATCCCGCGTCAAAGGTTTTTCTTCACTTCGAGACTTAACGAAGATAATTTTGGCTGAAAACGATGCGAAACGGGAAACAGGCCGTTTTAAATCGCCACATTGGATTATTTTTGTTCCGCTTTAATAAAATCTGCGATTCGCTCGGCCACCATAATCGTGGGAGCGTTAAGATTTCCATTGGTGATTTTGGGGAAAATTGAGGCATCGGCTACTCTGAGGTTATCTACCCCATGGACCTTACCCCTGGGGTCAACCACCGAATCAAGATCAGTGCCCATCTTGCAGGTCCCACAAGGATGGTATGCGCTTTCGGCGTTCTCTCTGACAAATGCATCCAATTCTGAATCGCTGTCCAAATGTTCGCCAGGGCTGATCTCAGCGCCTCGATACAAATCAAACTCGGATTGTTGAAATATTTTCCTCGCGGTCCGAATAGCTTTTCGAAAAATAGAAAAATCATCTGCTCCTGACATATAGTTAAAATGAATTTTAGGAGCACTGCGGAAATTCGAATCTTTTAGGGTGACACAACCGCGACTTTTCGAGAGCATAGGGCCCGTATGAACTTGAAAACCATGCTGGCTAGCCTGATTTTTTCCG
>JAYYDI010000190.1:0-7058 GCA_036161055.1 Pseudomonadota bacterium | reverse complement strand
GATGACATGTCAGTTATGACTTTTTTGATAGCCTCTTCTTGATCAGGTGTTTCTTCAAAAGGGAAGGACCTGGCGAATTCTTCATAATCTCGCTGAGGTTTTTTATGACAGTAGCCAACAGCAGCAAGCCGGTTTGAGTATAAGTCGAGTAGCTCCGCTGCTACGTCAGTGATTTGCTTGACCGCAAGTTTTTTTTCTCTTTTCCATTTTTCTCCCCCTAATCGATGCAAAGGTGCTTCTAAACCCTCAATTCCTGAATATCTTGAAATAAGCTCTAAAGATGAAACAGGGACATATAACTTTGATTCATCGGCATAGGTTATAACTAAAAACTCGGTGTCTCGATTCTCGATTTTGAGAATTCTGAGTCCTTCATATCTTCCCACCCCGTGATCGATGTGCACTACAGAATCTCCGGGCTTAAGCTCACTTAGGTTTTTTACTATGAGATCTGCGAAATTATCTAAAGTTTTCTTTCGCTTTCTAGTTGAAAAAACTTCCTCACCGAATAATTCTCTTTCAGTAATCACATGAAAAAAATTACTGTAAAATCCTCTCTGAATTAATCCGGCGGTTATTGCGAATTTATAATCGCTTTTTTTGAATTCATCCCAAGTATCAACTTCAGCAGGTTTGACATCTGCTTCTTTAAATAAGGCATCAAGAGAGGCTTTTCTCCCTTGGGTCTCTGCAACGATTAAGATTCTGTTTGCCGAGTCCTCGAGCACTCTTTTGAGCAGTGAGAATGGTTGTTTACTCTTTTTCGCTACCCTTACATCCGGCATTTCGCCGTAGCGACAGGTTTGTGCCTGATTTTTTTTTATTTCTTCCATGAGAGAGACGGAATCCACCTCGAGATAGTGTAAAAAATCATTTGGGTTAACGAGAATTTCTGATACCGGGAGGATTGGTTTGCTTACGTCATATCTTAAACTTTCGAACCGCTGCTGCGCTTTGTCCCAAAATGCCTTTGCCGCCTGTGTAATATTTTCAGAAAAAATCCTTGTCCCTTCTGGAAGATGGTCAAAAATCGAAGCAGTCTCTTCGAAGAACAATCCTAAGTAATATTCTAGTCCCGCAGGCACAAGTCCCTTTGAGATATCTCGATATATCGAAGAATCTTCTGCCTTACCTGGAAAATTAAGGTGCCACTGATTTTTAAAATGGTTTATTGCACTTTTTGACAACGGAAATTCCCTTCCGGGAAGTATTTCAATCTTGTCTTTCTTCTCGAGAGATAGTTGTGTCTCGGGATCAAAGGTTCGAATAGAATCTACGGTATTATCAAATAAATCTATCCTAAAAGGCGTGGCTGATCCCATCGGGAATATGTCGACTATTGACCCCCTTATAGCGTACTCCCCATGCTCTAATACCGTGCTGACCTCGCGATACGCTTTCAGATGCGCACTCCTTCTGAGATCAAGAAGGTCTACCTCTTGTTCTTTTCTTATAAGAAAACTGCCATCAGATACAAACTCTGGCGGCGGAAGTTTATGCATAAGTGTCGTGCAGGACGCAACAATCACTATAGGTTTGTTTTCCTGCAACTCATTTAACACCTTAAGACGCGCCGAAATTATATTCTCGTGCGGTGAAAAGCTATCGTAAATTAGGGTTTCCCAGTCAGGGAAATGGACAATCTCTCCAACAGAGCTCAAAAAAAATTGTAGCTCAGCTAAAATTTTTGCTGCGTTTGCTGAATCTTCCGTGATAACTAAAACAGGGCCACCAGCATCATCTATCCGGTCGGAGAGCGCATGGCTCGCAGCGGAATCTGATTGATACACCGCGCGATCTCTCAAAGGCATAGCTTCAACGTCTCAGATTGAACCATAAAAAAAATACTCGAAAAAATCGGAAGATTCTAAGGAACATGGTGCGTTATGACCAGCAACATTTTGACTAATTTGAAGCTATTCAAAATTAAAAAAATTGCCCAACTCATTCAAAAACGCGCGCCGAATTCCTAAATTCTGGCCTCGAAGCGATTGCGTAATCTTGCCCATAAAGTGATAATCGCGATTCCTAATTCCTTCGGCTCCAAGGGGTTGTTGAAATAAAAGATAATGGAGGTTCCTGAGTGGCTAAACCAAGACTAGAAAGTGCGTTCGCCGATTTCAAACAGAGGGAAGCGTTAGCTGAGGCGATGATTCCCATGATAGGCTCCCTATATAGGAAGAACGTGGTTATATACATTCACGGCGTCCCCCTCTATAACCAATCGGTTATAGATCTTATGAAAGCCCACCGTTTTGTTAGACAAATAGAAAACAATGAAATGTCCGAATTTGAGACTCATCCGATCCTCCAAATTTTATGTGATTTAGAGCTGGGTCCAGCTCATATTGATATTGGAAAATTGACTTCAAACTTTATGGAGAATGATCGCGGACTGAGCCCAAAAGATTATGTCTCGAAAGAGTGCAGCCAAATTTTAGGCAGATCTGATTCCGTAAGCCATTCCCCTCGCGACGTGGTTGTTTATGGTTTCGGTCGAATAGGCAGGCTTGTAACGCGACTATTAGTCGAGAAAGCCGGGGGTGGTCAAAACTTGGTTCAAAAGGCTGTGGTTCTCAGGCCACCAAAGGACATGGTGGACGATCTTAATAAAAGAGCTAGCCTCCTGAGACGAGACTCTGTTCATGGATCCTTCAATGGAACCATCAGGGTAGACGAAAAAAATCACGCGTTGATCTGCAATGGTAATGTCATTCGATTTATATACGCGAGCGATCCTGGAAAAATTGATTACACCCTATACGGGATTAGCGATGCTTTGGTTGTAGACTCTACAGGTGCTTGGCGAGACGCTGATGGTCTAGGTCAGCATCTGAATTCAAAAGGGGTTTCCAAAGTTCTCCTTACCACTTCGGGCAAAGGAAATGTGAAAAATATTGTTTCTGGTGCTAACTCTGACCAGCTGTTCCCAACGGACAATATAGTCGCTGCCGCTTCATGCACCACCAACGCAATCGTGCCTATCTTAAAATGTATGAACGGCCATTTCGGTATTGAAAGCGGACATATGGAAACGGTTCACGCCTACACAGACGACCAAAATCTTCACGACAATACTCACAGTAAAGAGCGGAGAGGCCGAAGCGCTCCCCTGAATATGGTTTTAACGGAAACCAATGCGACTAAATCAATCGGCAAGCTTCTACCCGAACTGGAGGGCAAACTCACAGGCAATTCGATTCGCGTCCCGGTCCCGAATGTCTCTATGGCTATTTTAAACCTTAATTTGGAGAGAAAGACTAGCGTAACTGAGGTCAATGAGTTTTTGAGGAAGATGGCGCTCGACAGCTCTATGAACCGACAAATTGATTTCACCATTTCGAGCGAGGTGGTCTCGACTGATTTCATCGGGAACAGGCACGCGGGAATCATAGATTCTCATGCCACCATCGTGAATGGATCCAAGGTAGTCTTGTACGTTTGGTACGACAATGAATTTGGTTACTCTTGTCAAGTAGTCAGAGTAGGGCAAAAAATGGCAGGCATTAAATACCCGTTTGTGCCCAGGAAACCTTTTGTTAGCGAAATAGCTGATCTGGAAACGAAATCTGCTCTGAACCACTGACTGTCCAGCGAAAAATGATAATGACAAAGTTTTTTTATAACCATTGATCTTTGCTGAAGTAGAAAATTTCCGCACGTACCTCTATAATTTCGCGTTTGACAAGGGCGATTTTTATTATTAAGGGAAAGAGAACTATGCTCCTGACCCACTCAAACGCGAATAAAGCTTAGAAATTTCCCTAGTAAATATACGCTGTCCTTTAGCTAAAAAGGAAGTTTCAACTAGAAATGATAAAGATTAAGCGCGGACTGGATTTACCGATCGACGGTGCCCCCCGGCAAGAGGTTTCTGAAGGGCCTGAGATTTCAAGAGTAGGTATAATTGGTTACGATTATCCTGGGCTAAAACCCTCGATGCATGTATCAGTCGGAGATCAGGTTGTCCCCGGGCAGCCACTGTTTTCTGATAAAAAGATTCCCGGTCTGAGATTTTGCTCGCCATTGTGTGGCGAGATAGTTGCGATCAACCGCGGAGAGAAAAGAGTCCTAGAGTCTGTGGAGATAGAGATTGGCCCTAGTCGCGGTGAGCCCCTATGCAAACCGGTTGAGCAGTCAAAGATTATAAAATTAGGGCGAGAGGAAGTGCGAAGCCAGCTCGTTGCTAGTGGACAGTGGCCAGCTTTCAGAGGACGTCCTTACGGTCGCAGTGTTCCTCCCAAGGGGAAAGCAGCCGAAGCCATTTTCATAACCTCGGCAGATACCAGGCCTCACTGCCCTAAACCGCCTGTCGTAATTAACGACCGGTCAGAAGAATATCTGGCAGGCATTGACGTAGTCTCGGTGCTTACCGATGGGCACGTATTCGTTTGCTCGAATGAGGAGGACACTATCCCGCTGTCCCGTAATCCGAAGGTCATCAACGAAACTTTCACAGGACCCCATCCCGCAGGGAACGCCGGCACCCACATTCATTTTCTGCATCCGGTGCACCTCAATAGGTCTGTTTGGCAAGTCGGATACCAAGACGTGATTGCAATAGGAGCTTTTTTTCTTTCAGGCCACATAGACCCATACCGAGTTGTATCCTTGGCAGGCCCGAGAGTTTCTAACCCGTCACTTTATAGAACTCTCCAAGGTGCTAGCATTTCCGATCTTACGGAAGGGAAAGTTTTTGGTGCAGAGAATAGGGTAATAAGCGGCTCGGTAATAGACGGCCGCCGGGCCTATGGTTCAACGGCTTTCTTGGGACGGTTTCACAACCAAATTTCGGTTATCCGAGAGGGTTTTGAGCGAGATTTGCTAGAATTTGTTAGCCCAGGAGCTGAAAAATTCTCGCTAACAAATCTGTTTTTGGGGTCCTTCAGGAAAATGAAGTTCGATATGTCTACATCGACTGAGGGCTCCCCGAGATCTATTTTCCCGCTGGGCACTTATGAGAGAACCATGCCTATGGATATTTTAGCGACTCCCCTTTTGAAAGCCCTAGTCGTTGATGACTTAGAAGCAGCGATAGACCTTGGAGCGCTCGAGTTGGAGGAAGAAGATATAGCTTTGTGCACGTTTGCCTGTCCCGGAAAATACGAGTATGGGCCTTATCTTCGAAAGATGTTAACCCGGATTCAAGAAGAGAGTTAGAGAATGTCACTTAGAGGAACCTTAGATAGATTAGCTCCCCAATTCGAAAAAGGTGGGAGGTACGAGCGGTTATATCCCCTGTACGAGATGATAGACACGATTTGCTATTCACCAGGCCTTGTAACAAAGACGAGTTCACATGTTCGAGATGCAGTGGATATGAAACGGATTATGACGACTGTCTGGATTTGTGCTTTCTTTCCAATGATCGCTGGGATGTATTTTTGTGGTCTTCAAGCGAACGCGGCAATGGAGATTATGGGTGTTTCGGCAGTTTCTGGTTGGCGCGGCGATTTGATCCTTTTCCTCGCTGGCCACGACCCTGAAAGCGTTTGGGATTGTATGGTTTTCGGGGCGGTACATTATTTCCCTATCTACATCACAGTTTTCATTGTAGGAGGCATATGGGAGGCCATCTTTTCTATAGTGCGTGGCCACGAGATTAACGAGGGTTTTTTCGTCACAAGCATATTATTTTCTCTTACACTCCCAGCAACCATTCCGCTCTGGCAAGCGGCTTTAGGTATTACTTTTGGTGTAGTTGTAGGGAAAGAAATATTTGGCGGTACCGGGAAAAACTTCTTAAATCCGGCCTTAACGGGTAGGGCTTTTCTATATTTTGCATATCCCGCCCAAATTTCAGGTGACTCGGTTTGGACAGCTGTGGATGGTTACAGTGGGGCTACCGCTTTGGGTAAGGCTGCGGCGGAAGGGATGTCCGGATTGGCTGAAATCGGTATTTCATGGTCTGAGGCTTTCCTCGGGAATATGCAAGGTTCCATCGGGGAAACCTCTACGTTGGCGATATTCATAGGCGGTGCCGTTTTGCTCGTTACTCGAACCGCCTCTTGGCGAATAATGTTGGGTGTTTTCCTTGGTATGGTTTTTACGGCGTCTTTTTTCAACATGGTCGGGTCTGATTCGAACCCCATGTTCGGGATGCCATGGTACTGGCACCTTGTGCTGGGTGGTTTTGCTTTTGGTATGGTTTATATGGCGACAGATCCAGTTTCTGCTTCAATGACAAACCAAGGAAAATTTTGGTACGGGACTTTAATAGGAGTGATGTGTGTTCTCATTCGAGTGGTTAACCCAGCTTTCCCTGAGGGCATGATGCTGGCAATCTTGTTTGCCAATCTTTTTGCGCCGCTATTTGATTGGGCGGTAATTCGATCAAATATTAAAAGGAGGCTGGCTCGTGTTGGTGCCTAAAAATAAAGATTCCATGTCGAACGTAATGGCTGTGGCTTTGGCTGTATGTTTTGTTTGCTCAATTATGGTCGCTAGCGCGGCGGTTTTGTTGAAGCCCCAGAGAATTGCCAATAAGAACCTTGATCGGATATCGAACATCATAATGGCAGCGGGAATTCAAAATGTGAGCCCTACTGAAATTGCGAGCGAGTTTAATAAGTTTGAAGTAAAAGTAGCTGATCTAGCGGAAGGAAGAATACTAAGTGATCTTGAAGCGCTGGATCTGGGTATTGATTCTACTACTTATGATCAACGGAAAGCCTCTAAAGACCCCTTGTTGTCAAAGGCGCTAAGTGACGTAGAGGATATAGCTGCCATCAGTCGAAGAGCGAGATACAGTCTCCTATATGTTTTAAGAGAAGAGGAAACGCAGACTATATCTAAGATAATATTACCAGTGCACGGTTATGGACTCTGGTCTACTCTTTATGGTTTTCTTTCTTTGGAGGGAGACATGAACACCGTTTCTGGGATCACTTTTTATGAGCATGGTGAAACTGCTGGGTTAGGAGGAGAGGTAGACAATCCAGATTGGAAAAAGTCTTGGGAAGGAAAGAAAATTTATTCCGATGGCTTTGTCGCTTTAAGGGTTGTCAAAGGCAAGGCCTCTGCGGATTCGCCTGATTATGATTTCCAGATTGATGGTC
>JAYYDI010000189.1:0-7965 GCA_036161055.1 Pseudomonadota bacterium | reverse complement strand
TACTCGTAGCTTGTTATCGGATCGAGGTTTTTAGCCAAAACTCTGAAAAAACGGGGTTTTAAGCCTGTAAGATCGACTTTTTGATGATTCGTAAACAGGGTGGTTTACGAAGGAGGAATTAATGGAGGCGGGAGTCGGAATTGTTTTAATGAATAAAATATTGATAAATATAGAAATTCTAAATTTTATATCTAAATTACCCCCAATTTTACCCCCTCCAATTGGAAAGGGTTTAGAAAAGACCGCTAAAAAGAGAGGCTCTACTTAGGTTGGCCATTGTGGGTTTTTTTCACCCAGCAGCTTGGGACCCTAACGTTGCCTGACTAGGCTCGGCTTTTGTCCCCAAGTTTTTATTTCAGTTTTAGAGTAATTGGTGTAGAACTTACTCAATCGACAATCCCAGAGAAAAGTTATGACAATATCAATTTTGAGCTTTCTGCCTGTTTTGACCGGTGTTTTTACAGTTTGTCTGGTACTGGTTTTGTCTGGAACTAAATTTGAGGTTAAAGGAGTCGTAGGGCCATATTTTGGAGCTCTTGCTGTTATGTTTGGTCTGTTCGCGAGCTTAATGGCCGGTGACACGTGGAGACAGATCTCTCTCGCCAATGGCTTGCTTGCGAAGGAGGTTAATTTAATACGCGGTATCAATGTTCTTTCGGAGGAACTTTCCACTGGTGGTAATGAAATTAGAGAATTGACTCGTGCGTATGTAGAGCAAGATATAGATAGTGAGCGAAGACATGTTAGTGAGGGGGAGATATCGCTCGCGGAATTGCCTGCTCTTATTGGACTACAGAAGCGAGTTCTATCCTTGGAGGGAGAGCCGAACTTAGTGGTAGCCAGGATTTTCAATCATGTCGATGAGCTAAGAGACTCCCGAACCCAGCGCTTAGAAATAAAGCGCAACCACAGTGGGCCGCGAAAAATAGCGATGTTAATCTTGCTGGGAGCTCTCACTCAACTCGCTATAGCGATGTGTCATGCGGGAAATAAAAGTGCTGCTATTTACACCGTGGGCTTATTCTCCATAGCGTTCATTTTGACCTTACACTTTATAACGGTATTTGATTACCCCGAAAATTTTGCGACAGTGATTGATGTTTCGGTGTTGCTTGAGGCAAATATGATTTGAGCTATGCGACGAACTTTTCTCTTTTAATGCCGTGCTTTTCCATAAGTCTGCTAAAAGATCTACGTTCTTTTTTGGCGATAAAGGCAGCTCTACTCACATTTCCTGAAGTCTTTGCTAGGACAGACTC
Source organism: Pseudomonadota bacterium (assembly GCA_036161055.1). Taxonomy (GTDB): domain Bacteria; phylum Pseudomonadota; class Gammaproteobacteria; order Pseudomonadales; family Azotimanducaceae; genus UBA9659. The sequence goes on along the minus strand of JAYYDI010000189.1, from coordinate 6,706 downwards.
GATATAATTCTTCTCGAATTTATCTATCAGTAACTGTTTCTCTTTGTTGAAACTCCCCAGGGCAGAGGGCAATGGACTACTCTCATAATCCTCCTCTGACAGCAGGAGGGCCGTATCTTGGATTGTTTGGCCTTCCGTCATCAAAAATGCTCTGGTTAAAGAGCTCTCTAACTCTCTGAAATTACCTGGCCAATCGTATTCAAAAATGGCAGCGAGAACCTCTCCACTGAGAACTTTATTGTCTTCGCCTAATTCATTCGCTAGCTGAGACAAAATCTGCATGCAGGCATAAAAAAGGTCTTCTCCTCGCGCGCGTAACGGGGGCAAATTGATGCTTAAAACATCCAATCGATAGAGAAGGTCGTCCCTAAAGTCCCCACTTTTTACTAGTTTTGATAGCTGTCTGTTCGTAGCGGAAATAATTCGAACATCGACTTTATGGAACTTCCTGGAGCCCAACGCTCTGATCTCACCTTCCTGAAGATACCGAAGTAAAGAAACTTGCGCCTTCGAGGATAGCGCGTCAACTTCGTCTAAAAATAAAGTTCCACCGTCAGCAAGTTCTAGAAGCCCAATCTGATCCTGAGTCGCTCCAGTGAAAGCGCCTTTTTTGTGTCCGAACAATTCGCTAAGGAGAAGTTCGTCACTGAAAGCACCACAGTTAACTGGAACAAATGGGCCGGCTTCTCTTTTGCTGAGGTAATGGACAGCACGTGCCGCCAACTCTTTTCCGGTACCAGTCTCACCCTTAATCAAAACTCTGGAGTCGGACTTCCTTATCTTTTGTATTGTAGACAGCGCTTTGATGAATGCCGGTGAAGTCCCATACAGACCGAATCGCTCTGGAAACACCTCAAAGTTTTTCCTAGAAGTTGCAGGTATCCTTTGTATTAGCTTCTGCTCCGCTTCAATAGCAAGAGAAAGTAGTTGCTGCGCATTTTTTCCTAATATGAATATATTTTTAGGCACTCTGGTGCCTAAATCATTGGGAGCAGTAAGGAGATCGACTATCTCTACGTTGTTCAGTTTGACTCGTTCTTTTTTGAACCGGGCTAAAGATTCCAAGTCGCTGTGGGTGTCGATGACAACAGTGGGTCTCTGAGAAAGTTTAGATTGAATAAACTCGTAGTAACTGTCGAAGAAGACCGCCGCCGCGCTACCGAATATTGCCTCTAGTGTTTTGTGTTCGTTGCGGCGTAGCTTGCCGGTGATAGCGAGCTGGGTAGTGGGGAGTTGCAATACATCTGACATGCTTTTGATTAAAGCAGGTCTGTCACCTTCAAACAACGACTTAACGGATTAATCTGCGGTGCTCAGAGGCCTTTGAAATCCATTTCGCTTGTGTCGCGTCCGAAACAAAAAAAATTGAGATCTGCGAAAGACCTTTTGAACACAAATAGATCCTAATACTTGCTTCGGCCCGATTATCTGTGAAAAACCAGCATAGTGGCCTGATCGAGGTCCCTCTATTGGTCGCTCTAGAGATCCACACATCGGCAAGGTGCGGATTTTTTGTAATGTGTGCCTGTAAAGTGGCGTCTGCAAGAGAGAAAACTTGGTACACAATCGCCACTCGCACACTCCTTTTTTCTACGTTCATAAAGATCTTAGCTTCCCATAAATTTTGGGGAGAGTCTTCGTGCTATTTAGGGCAGATTTGACCCACCTGGTACCTACGCCCCCACTCTCCAACTGCATGAAAAACATCAACAAATCGCGTCAGTCCACATTTGTGGTGTGGTTATTTTGCCTCACGACATAAAAAGAAAATAAAAAATAATGAATAAAAACAAATAGATATCAAAGAATTCGAAATTGGCACGCTTATCGCAATTTGGTTGTAGAGCAATAAAAGTCGTACGCGAAGGGTTTTTATGAGTAATGCAAAAAAGTTGGGGGCCACAAAACCCAGATCCTTTAGGAAGTCCACGGGAGACAACGTTCAACAAGTCGCTAGCGATATAGCGGAGCACTTTTTCAAAAATCCAGAGGCAGCTGATACGGCCGAGGGCATCACGGATTGGTGGATTTCTAGACAGAAACGTTCGAACTCTCTTCCGGTCGTCAGGAAAGCACTGAACTTGCTCGTTCAAGAAGGACGAGTGAACAAGCGAACATACGGAAATCGAGTGATTTACTTAAAGAGAGAGTCCAATTAATCCTCTAAACCAAATAAGAGAAAACAGTCGGAGTTAAAGCAATGGCAGCGAGTACTCAACACAAGTTATCAAGCGTAAGAGCGCCTCGGGTACACATAAGTTACGAAGTAGAAACCGGGGGTGCAGGGCTCAGGAAAGAGTTGCCTTTCAAGGTGGGTGTCTTAGCTCCTTTGGGAGGAAATGCATCCGAAAGTTCTGGCTCGTTGCGGGATAAAAAGATGATCTCCGTTGATCGAGATAACCTTGATCTTTTCATGGAATCCGTGGCGCCCAGACTTTCATTTTCTGTCGACAATACATTGGATCCAGATGGAGGTGATCTCCAGGTGGATTTATCTTTCTCATCGATCGATGGATTTTCGCCTCTGTCTGTAGTGAAACAGGTTCCCGAATTAAATGACCTACATTCGTCGAGATCAAAGCTTCGAGATCTCCTCTCGAAAATGGATGGTAACGATACACTTTCAGATTTGCTAAATGAGATATTTAGCGATCAGGATCGCTTATCTGCGCTCACACAGGTTTTTGAAGAAGCTGAGTCAGATATTGATGCCGCCCAAGCGTCGGGGGACTCAACAAAAGCAGTTGAAGCGATCCCTGAGGCAAGTCGGGCAGCTGGTACTGACTTGGGGCAAATTCTTAACTCGTCTGGCCTCATTTTGGAATCGTCGCAAGCATCTTATGCTCTAGAGCTTCTGCAAGAGCTGTTCCTCTCCACGAACAAAGACGGGTCACATACGTTGTCCAGCGGATCGAATTTGGCTGGACTCCTTTCTACGCTGATCGCCAAGCGAGACGGGTTGGTCTCAAGACAACTCAATCGAATTTTGCACAATCATGAATTTCAGAAGCTAGAAGCGTCTTGGAGAGGGCTCGCACATCTCGTGATGAACTCGCAAACGGGAAGCAATTTAAAAATTTCAGTGTTGAGTACGACGTTTGACGAACTCTATCGTGACCTAGATAAAGCCGTGGAATTCGATCAAAGCGCCCTCTTTAGAATCATATATGAAGAGGAATTTGGCACCTTCGGAGGGGAACCATACAGCCTGTTGGTTGGTGATTTTTCTTTTGGCAGGTCAAATAAAGAGATCTCCTTCCTCGAAAAAATCAGCCAGGTTGCAGCTGCAGCTCATGTTCCGTTTGTGGCAAGTGCATATGCGAAATTGTTTGATCTTGGAGACTTCGATGCGCTTCATAAGCCGCGTGATCTAAGCAAAATCTTCGAAAGCGCTGAGCTTATAAAGTGGCGTAATTTCCGAGAGTCTGAGGACTCGCGTTATGTAACCCTTACGTTGCCCAAGGTGATGATGCGGCTTCCTTATAGCAGCTCCAAAAATCCAGCTGCTGGGATGGTTTTTGATGAGCAGGTCGGTAGAACCGTCTACCAGTTAGATGATGATGGGGTTGTAAAAAAAGATGCAAATGGAAATCCTCAACCAATAGTAGAGGCTGACGGCACGGGTTTCTCTAAGGAAATGACGAGGAAACAGACGGATTCAGCGAAGATTCTCTGGGGTAACCCTGCCTACCTTCTTGCCACCAACATTACTTCGGCGTTCACGAGGTATGGCTGGACTGCAGCAATTAGAGGTGTAGACGGAGGAGGGTTAGTTACGGGATTACCTGCCTACTCTTACGAAACGGAAGATGGCGAGGTAACACTGGCTTGCCCAACGCAAGTTGCGATCACTGATCGTCGTGAAAAAGAGTTAAACGACCTTGGGTTCATGTCGTTATGCCATTGTAAGGGTACGGACAAGGCCGCTTTCTTTGGTGGTCAAACAACCAACAAGCCAAAGAAATATCTGACCAGCGCAGCCTCAAAAAACGCCGAGGTGTCGGCAATGCTCCCTTACATGTTAGCTGCCTCTCGTTTTGCTCACTACATCAAGGTGATGATGCGGGAAAGGATTGGCTCGTTCTCAACAGGTCAGAATATTCAGGATTATCTTAATAACTGGATTTCGCAATATGTCCTGTTAGACGACACGGCTCCTCAAGCGGTTAAAGCTCGGTATCCCTTGAGGGAAGCCCGTGTTGACGTCATTGAAGATGAGGAAAATGTCGGTTCCTTTAAGGCGACAGTGTTTTTAAGGCCGCACTTTCAGCTGGAGGAACTCTCAACTTCTATCAGGTTGGTCGCTGATCTGCCTGCTTAATCAATAAGAGGAACAAAAAATGGATCTTGTATTACTTAAGCCAGGGAATACTGAGGCGTTCGTCGATCAAACGGGCAGCCTGATAGATGAAGAATTGATGGGTGGTGAGGCGCCAGAGGAACTTGAAGGTTGTATAGAGTTGGTGTCATGTAATTTTGGTATGCAGCAGCAAATGACTACTGATGTCAGCAATGCGGCGAGAACCTCTGGGAGACCGAATCTCCATGACATTACAGTGGTTAAGTATCTTGACAAGGCTTCCCCAAGACTCTATCGCGCGTGTTTAGCAGCGGAGCCGATTGATCTCGGAGAGGAAGATGAGCCCACAAAGATTTTTCTTTGCAGGAATTCCAATATGGATGGCGATGACAATGTAATCGCATCAATCATGACAATTTCACTTTGGAATTGCATGGTTTCCTCTGTTCAAGCTCAGTCCCATCCCAATGATATGGCTACGGAGCAACTTACTCTGAATTTCACGGATATTTCCTGGAGTGCTGCTCATCAAGATTCGCAGGCGAACACGATTGGTCATTCAGTGGCTCAGTGGAGCGTTAGGCGTAACCGCTTAGTTTCATTCGCAGTCGGTTAAAAACTGAATGTTTCTCTTTGACAGGCTCCGAGACCGAAGGATTTCGGATCGTCATGGATCACCCGATATGGAGGAACTGAGGGAAAGTGTCTTGCTGGGGTTGGGTAGGATCTTCGAGCGTGGGAACTATTTCCTATGTGACGAGAGTCTTGCCAGCACTGATTACCAAATTCCATACGGTCCAAATTTCTTGCCCGGTGGAATACGGGTCGGCGAGTTCACAGACCCAGGGTCGCTACTGAAGTTAGAGGTTCGTATGTTGCAAGCCATTGAAGAAAACGAGCCTCGAATAAAGGAGCCTAGTGTGGAAATTAGACGGGCTAAGGATGGAGCAGGAAGGCTCCATTTCGTTCTCAGGGGAAAGATAGGACCCGAAGCTGAAGCTGTTACTTTTTCCTCTGTAATAGATGGATAACGAATCAAATGGCCGTTACAGCAAGAAAGCGGTTACAAGAACTGTTCATTGAGGAGCTTGAGGGCTTACGAGGCTCAGCGGCTGAGTTCCAAGCCGATTTTCCGACAGTAGCTTCAAACCTTTCTTTAGACCAGGGTAAGTCTAGGGATCCTCATGTCGAGCATCTTGTCCAAGCATTTGCGTGGATGGTAGCTCGTTTACGAGCGGGAGTGGAAACTGAAAAGAATAAACTGCCCTCTCTACTTTTAGATCATCTACACAGCGACCTGTGTAACCATCGGCCTGTTATGGCCATGGCCAGCGCAAGGTACGACCCATCTTCAAACAACTCCTTAAGTTCTTATGTGTTGGAGTCGGGCAGAATTCTTTCACCGAGTGAGCTTGATTACACTGATCGTAGTCTATCGGCTTGCAGATTCTTGAATCCTTTTGATGCCAGACTTGTCCCGCTGGAATGTGGGGATTGGTCTTATCAGGAAGAGCTACCTGTAAACGTAACGTCGAGTTTCAGAGGGGCATTTAGTTCTCTGAGTGTCGATTTGGTTTCGACTGAGGAGGCGTCATTTGCAAGCGATTATTATTTTGAAGATAAAGTTAATTTTTTTGTCTCCGGAGTCCCAAGCACGCAAGCGAGCGTAATCGAATTACTCGCAAGAAACTTGCTAGGGATTCTAATCACCGATTCAGCTGGTACCGTCCTTAGAAGATTGGACCCGACACGTTTATCTTTCAATGAGTTTGCCAATTTGCGTGGCCTTCTGGGAGACGCTAAGCAGGGTAAGACGCCCTATTCGTTGTTGCATGACTATTTCTCTTTTCCAGAGAGGTACATGTTCTTCGAATGCGCTGGATTCAGTGGTCTAAAGTTTCCACTGATAGAAGGGGAACTAAGCCCCAGGATAAAGATTCAATTCATTCTCGACCAGCGGCTGCCTCAAGGAGCTAAAGCTGTAGGTGAGTTTGTAAAAACAAACTGCTTTCCGATTGTGAACCTCTTCGAACGAACCTCGGAGCCTATTGAGTTTACCGGCCGGAAAACGAGATACCAGATTATACCCTCGAGTCACGATCCAGCTGACTACGAGGTTTTCAAGGTGAGTGAAGTAGTCCAGGTCGATTCTGATGGAGCTGAGACTGTTATGGCTCCATCTGCGTTCAACAGGCGTTTAAATCAAGAGGAGCTTGGTGATCGATGGGTTGCGCTAAGAGAAGAGTCAACTAGAAAAAATACCTTGGGAACCGATACTTGGTTGTCAGTTCATCAGGGAATTAAATCAAGTTCGGGTTCGCAGAAGAACGTTATCTATGCGAAGACACTTTGTTCAAATCGAACCGTACCTGAAAAACTGCGGTCAGGCCAATCCTTGGTAATTAC
>JAYYDI010000188.1:0-10538 GCA_036161055.1 Pseudomonadota bacterium | reverse complement strand
TGTTTGGCACCTCGATGTCGGCTCATCACATCCTGGGGCTGAAGCCAGTCCCAAGGGTATGGCTGTTCGCCATTTAAAGTGGTACGCGAGCTGGGTTTAGAACGTCGTGAGACAGTTCGGTCCCTATCTGCCGTGGGCGTTTGAGAATTGAGAAGAGCTGCTCCTAGTACGAGAGGACCGGAGTGGACGAACCTCTGGTGTTCCGGTTGTGATGCCAATTGCATTGCCGGGTAGCTACGTTCGGAAAGGATAACCGCTGAAAGCATCTAAGCGGGAAGCCCCCTTCAAGATTAGTTCTCACTGGGACTTCAAGTCCCCTAAAGAGCCCTCGAAGACTACGAGGTTGATAGGCTGGGTGTGTAAGCGTTGTGAGGCGTTGAGCTAACCAGTACTAATTGCTCGTGAGGCTTGATCATATAACTTGAGTTTTTTTGAAGTTATTGATAATTTCCTTGAAATAAAAGGATGTCAGACTTTATTGCGCGCATATTTAAGAATTTGTTGAGGAGTTAGCGCAGTGCGTCATGGCGCTCTGCTCAACATCATGGTTTGCCTGACGACAATAGCGAGTGGGTACCACCTGATTCCATTCCGAACTCAGAAGTGAAACTGCTTAGCGCCGATGGTAGTGTGGGAGTTCCCATGTGAGAGTAGGACATTGTCAGGCATTGATTAATAAAAGCCTAGCGTGTAATTACCGCTAGGTTTTTTTTTGCAAAAAGGGCTCAGATTAAACTTGTTTTTTTCTCAATGTAGGCAGTCGGGATATAATATTCAAGTATATTAAGGTGTAGTTGCAGTTGTCTGACTTTTCCTCCAATCGACATATTGGTCTAGATCTAGCACGTTCTCTAGCTATTATTTTGGTCTTGTTGTCCCATTCTCGGTTTTTGACTGATTTCCCTGAGAACTATCTTTTTTTGACTGTAGGAGCAAAGTTTGGTGTTGAACTATTCTTCGTCTTAAGCGGGTTTTTGATTGGGACTGTTCTGCTGAAGCAATTTGAATCAGGACTAAGCTCGCGACTATTGTCCCGCTTCTGGGTTCGACGGTGGTTTAGAACAATACCAGCCTACTTTTTCCTATTATTCTTTATTTGGATTTTTTTTGAGGAGCTTGACTTCCTCTATTTCTTTTTTTTGCAGGATCTAGTCCGAGGTAATTGGGACTTAGTGCCTGTCAGCTGGTCCTTGGTGATTGAGGAATGGTTTTATCTTATCTTTCCCTTACTCATAGTCTTTTGTTCGGTTTTTAATAAGAAGGATGCTTTTCTATTTTCCGCTTTGGTTCTTCTTCTTGTATCTTTTATTTATCCTTTAAATGAGTATTCCGCGTGCTCTTATGACACACATCAACTAAGCTGTTTTGAAAATGAATTAAGAAAGTCAACTTTTCGTTTTGGCAGTTTGGGGTTCGGCGCGATTCTTGCGTACGTAAATTTCAAGCTTGATCTAAAAAAAATCTCCCGAAAATACTTTCGGTTTTTGATACCTTCCTTAGGCCTATCCTCCATTTTTCTCGCGACTTTTTGTTATCAAGTTGTGTCTGGAGAGACTGATCGTTGGTTTCCTACTTCCGTGACTTTTGCAGTTTTCTATCCGTTTATGGGTTCTGTTGCCGTTCTTTGGGTAATTTTTCTTTACTCCGTCGAATTCAAGTTCACCAAATTCGCTGAGAATGCTATCACTTATACAAGTATCACTAGCTACAGCAACTATCTTTGGCACATGATGCTATTCAATTACTTGAACTCTCTTTCTGAGGGATTTTTTTCTTCCTACTTGGTCGCCATTTTTTTTATAGCATCTTTTTTGGCCGCAGGACTCTCCTATCTTGTGATTGAGAAGCCTTTTCTAAGATTGCGGGATAAGCTTGTACCCTAGGGCCAGGATAGGAGTCGAAACAACTCTTATCAACTAGCCGAACGCGATGTTTTTAATGGGCTCGCCTTTAGTTTTTTCAACAAGTTTTTTAGCCGTCTCAAGACAGTTTCCACACTGGCTACCCATTCCAAATTGCATTTTTATTTCCTCTAAAGTCAAGCCTGCACCAAGCTCCTCAAGGATTTTTTTCGAGTTAATGTTTTTGCACACACATACGATCATTATGCTATTGTAAATGAGAATCATTATTAGATGCAACCCTATTAATAATCTCCATTGCGAGTGCAAATAATTCTCAAGTCATTGTTTTTAATGAAAAAAATTGGATTTAATGCTCAATTTTAGTTACTCTGAGGTTCATAAATCAGGAGGTGTTTTATGGAAGCGCAGGATCCCCGAATTATTGAATTTTTAAATGACATTCTTAAAAACGAGCTGACAGCCATCAATCAATATTTTCTTCACGCTAAAATGCTAGAAGACTGGGGTTTTGAAAAGCTTGCAAAAAAAGAGAGGCAGGAATCCATAGAGGAGATGCAGCATGCTGACGAATTGATTGATCGTATATTGAAAATCAATGGACTTCCTAATTTGCAAAACATGGGAAAATTGCTTGTTGGGGAAGATGTGCCCGAGATTATTGCTTGCGACTTAGAGCAAGAAATGATCGCTATACCTTTGCTGAGGGACGCCGCCGCTTTTTGCGAGGAGCAGAAAGATTTTGTAAGTGGAGACTTAGTTCAAAAAATTCTCCTCAACGAAGAAGAGCACGTCGATTGGTTAGAAACACAAGAATCTTTAATCAATGATTTAGGAGTCCAAAACTACCTGCAACTACAGTCATCTGATGGCAAGGGATAATTATACTAGTACCTTCTAATTTGGCTCAATAAGCTCTCAAAAACATAAACAAGCAGAGCGTATTTTAGTTTTGAGGGTTAGCTTAGATCAATTTTTACAACTTCATATTCATGATATAGTTTCTGCATGAGAGCTCTGGATGATCTGTTAATTCAGTCCCTGTTTTCTGATGAGACTGATGTTTTCTTGCCTGATATTTCCGAAACGGTTTGGGAGGACCTTGATTACTTTGGTTGGATACATCCGGACGGTCGGAGTGGATTTATAGCGCTAGAATCCCCCAATGACGGGAAGCTCAAAGGGGTTAAGCTTCAGCGCCAGAAAAATCTTAAAATCAAACCCAGATCAGAGATGTGCTCTTGGTGTCATTTCGTTCACAAAAGTAACGGAACCTCCTTCTTTAGCGTGGAGGTAAAAGGAAGTGGTGGCAGAAGAAATCTAGGCAATCTTCTTTGCAGTGATCTAGGCTGTAGCAGCAGAGTTAGAACACCAAGATACTCTGACAGTCTGATGCAAGAGCTCACTTATGAACCTTCAAGGATTTTTAGGATGAAAATCGCCATGCATCGTTGGTTAGGAAGAGCAAATTTACTCTGAGGTCAACCTAAACAGCTGAAATAGATAAAGGAATAACTTTTTGAATAGCTCTCAGTACCTGAAAGCTCTCGGGATAGAGGAGTGGAAACTGAGAAGAGTTCACCCTGTTACCAAGGCGAAAAAGCATAGTCAGGGCACAGTAACAGAGAACCCTCCATTCGTTTACTACGTCCTAAACTTCGGATCTTTGATGCTTTGTTTCCAAGAAGTAGATGAAATTCTTCTGAAGAAACAAATTTGGTGTGATCTCGCCGAATTCGCGGTAAAAAATAAACAGACTGAGACGATCGAAAGACGTGAGGTGTTTGTTTCTTATTCTAAAGAGCAAAGTATTTCATCGATAAAGCGTCCCGATATGATTGAAACAATTTTTACTGAATCTGAAAGAGTCATATTTTTTGGTTTGGTGTGGCCTGAGATTTGCGACGAAATAGCTGAGTTAACTCATATGAACAAAAAACAAATAGGTTCTAGTAATGTATTGCTGCTCCGCTCAGTTGAAGAGTTTATTAAGACACCCGTTCTAAAGAGAGAAGTGATGATGATTTTAGATGGGTGGCGTTAATTTTGGCTAGGCGCTCGCTTCGAAGAATGGAGATGGAGGATTTGGAATGGGTCTTAAAAAATGAGAGGAAAGCGTACCGATTTCCTTGGACTGAGGGGATTTTTAAAAGTTGTTTATGTAACGGCGATGAATGCTGGATTATCCTCGATAAGAAAATACTAGGGCACGCTGTGTTGTCTTTTGCTGCTCGAGAGGCACATTTATTGAACCTTTGCATCCATCCTGATCACCAGAATCAAGGAATAGGTAAGCAAGTGCTTGATCATGTTCTTAGTATCGCTAAAAAAAAAGGGGCGCTCTCAATTTTTTTAGAGGTAAGAGTATCTAATGCAGCTGCTGTATACTTGTACGAGAATGCTGGCTTTAATGAGATAGGGCGAAGAGCGGGATATTATCCCAGCGAGGTTAATCGAGAAGACGCGATAGTGTTTGGCAAGGAATTGTTATAATCCACTGCATTAGAAAAATCACTCACCTACTATTATGAACCAAGAAGAAATCGAAAAGCGAAAAACATTTGTCATTATATCTCACCCCGATGCGGGCAAGACAACGGTGACAGAGAAGCTACTTCTTCTTGGAAAAGCTATCCAGTTAGCTGGAACGGTCAAAGGAAAGAAAACGGGGCGCTATGCTGCGTCAGACTGGATGGAATTAGAGAAGCAACGAGGTATTTCTGTAACCACATCCGTGATGCAATTCCCTTATCGAGGTCTAGTAGTAAATCTATTGGATACCCCAGGGCACGAGGATTTCTCTGAGGATACTTATCGTACCCTCACGGCGGTTGATTCGGTGTTAATGGTAATTGATGGCTCAAAAGGTGTAGAAGACAGAACAATAAAATTAATGGATGTATGTAGGTTAAGAAAAACACCCATATTTACATTCGTAAATAAAGTGGATAGAGAGATAAGAGATCCTGTTGAATTATTGGATGAAATTGAGTCTGTATTGGGTATTTCTTGTGCTCCAATGAATTGGCCAATAGGCATGGCTGGCAGGTTAAAAGGCTTGTTTAATCTTCTAGAAGATAAGATACATATTTTTGATTCGAAAAAGGCTTTTCGCTTAGCAGAAGAGACCGAGATTCTTGGACTGGGCTCGGGCGAGGCGCAAAATTTTTTAGCGGAAGAACGGGCTAACTTTATGGACCAAATAGAATTGGTTCGAGGTGCTTCAGCTCCGTTTGATACAGAAGAATATTTGAGGGGCAATCTAACACCGGTGTATTTTGGTACCGCTCTTCGAAATTTTGGTGTTCGCGAACTTTTAGATGATTTTGTAAAGTTTGCTCCTTCTCCCCAACCTCGACAAACTCAGGTTGGTCCGATCGATTCCAGAGATCACGATTTTTCGGGTTTTGTGTTCAAGATACAAGCTAACATGGATCCAAAGCACCGAGACAGAATTGCTTTTATGCGCATATGTTCGGGTGTTTATACTCAAGGGATGAAAATGAAGCACGTTCGTACTGGAAAGAATATGCGCGTGAGTGACGCTGTTACGTTTTTAGCAGGCGATAGAGAAGCAGCTGAAAACGCATATTCTGGAGACATCATCGGATTACATAACCACGGAAAAATTCAAATAGGTGATACGTTCACAGAAGGGAAGGATCTAAGGTATCATGGAATTCCGCATTTTGCCCCAGAGCTTTATCGACGAGTTTCCCTTAAGGATCCTTTAAGGAGCAAGCAGCTTCGACAAGGACTTAGTCAGTTATCAGAAGAAGGAGCAACTCAAATTTTTATGCCTCTATCGGGTAATGACTTAATTTTAGGTGCGATAGGAGTTCTTCAATTCGATGTTGTCGCTTTTAGGCTTAAAGATGAATACGGGGTGGATTGTACTTATGAGCCAGTTACGGTTGCGGCAGCTCGATGGATACATTGCGAAGACGAGAAACATTTGAGCGAGTTCAGAAAAAAAGCGGAGGCAAACCTTGCTCTGGATGGAGGTGGTTTCCTTGCCTATTTGGCGCCAACGCGAGTTAATATGTCTCTTACTGAGGAGCGCTGGCCCGACATAGAATTTCGTAACACGAGGGAAATACAATAATTATCAGTATTAATCGGTCATGTCGGGGAATGGGTTTTTTATTTGAAGCGAAATCCCTGATTTAATGCTAGGAATAGATATAAGTTCATTAGTAATTTTCAAATCTTTTCCGTCAACAACGCCGTCTCCAAACCGATAAATAGGTAGCATCGTTCCTGCAGTCATTTTCTTATCGTACTCTCCAATATTTTCGTGAACAATCTGGTTCTGTTTACGGTATTTTTTAAAAGCACTTTCTCCATGTTTCTTTAACATCATTTTTTTTGTGATTGCAGGAGATAAAACAGCTGCAGTAGCGTTGTTTCCTCCAAATCCTTTAGAATTTATGAAGACGGAATCTATTTCTCCTTCAGAGATTTCCCGATGATCTAGTAGGAATTTCAAGTTCTCGTCAAACACGTCTTCAGCAACACTCTGGGTTGTGGTGATCCCTGGGATTATTCCTTGCTCCCAAACCCCAAGAGATGCAATCAATTGATCTGCTGAAGCGCAAGCTAAGGAATGTCCTATATATGCTTTGATCGCGGTAATGGGCCATTCTTTGATAGCGAAAGCTTTAGCCAATTCGTTAAATATGTGTGATTCGGTAACCCTATTTTGGGGTGTACTTGTTCCGTGTGCTTGCATATATGATCGATTTCGGAGAGATTCCGCACCAAGAATAGAACGAATAAGTCCCATAGCTTTTCCTACCGTTAGATAGTTCCCAACTCCGGGACCAGGTATAGATTTTTTGAAGCCATCAGCATTTACGAAAACATCTGCAACCGAACCATAGATCTCAGCGCCAAGTTCTAGAGCTAGCTCGTCGTCAAAAAGAATTATAAACTGCGATCCCTCCGATAGAGTAAACCCGCAATTTTCTCCGAAAGGTCTGCACGCAAGACGATGATTGACGTTTTTTGTCTCGATCTTATCTATTTTTGCAAGCGCTTCGTCTTCTGCTAGGGCCCCCATTTTTCTGTATCCTTCGATGACTTCTGGGGTCAAAGGTGCTTCGCTCGCGCCAACGATAGCGACTTTATACTTGCCTGACTTTATGTCATTTATTCCTTGTCTTAAATTATACAAAAAAGTTGCACAAGCACCGATATTCGCCCCCGTTGTGCCAACGTTCCCCAAGACATAAGCATTAACGAAATCCGCGGTCATTTCTGCGAGTCCGAGTGGGAGGTTTTTTGAGGTTGTTCTTCGCCCCTGCAATGCGGCCTGCAATAATCCTCCCGAACCATTTGAGTCGAGTTGCCCCATAGCACTGCTTGCGTATACAGATATTTGATCAGGAGGCACACGATTTTTGACTTGCTCCCAATTTATTCCTAATGATGAGACTGCATCAGAGGCGGCGAAAACTGTTAACTGAAGTCCTCGGGGATGGTTTCGAGACTGATATAGGTTTGCTGGATCAAAACCCGTTGGCAATTGACCAGCTGAGCGGACTTTTGAAGAGATTGTATCGGGCAGTAGAACACTGAGTTCACCATCCACTTCAACTTTAAAAAGCCCATCCTCTTGTTTTTCTACTTTCCAATTTGAGGGTAATGTTGTTGGGAGTTGATTGTTTTTAACAAGAAAGCTCGTCTTTTCTCCTAGTGCTGAAGAAAATACGGTTCTTTTATTTACTGGAATCGCCTCGGTGTTAAAAAGGTTATCCTCTATTTTTCTGATAAGGCTATGGTGGAGAATCCATTGACTGGTGCGGCTATCTTCACCCGATTTATTCATTAGCGCTCGAAGAGATGACATAGTTTTGTTTCTCTCTTCGGCGCCGATCTTTTCAATGACCAGTCGGCGATAGCCATGATGGAGCGAGCTTCTCCCCGCAGGGTTGATCCCTCCGAAGCTCACTATGACCGGCAGGCGAGACAATAATTACTCCTAGATTTGCATTAACTTTTTAATTGTACTTTTTTAAAACCAATTTGTCGCTAGACAAGCTCTAAAGCAACTGCGGTCGCTTCGCCTCCTCCAATGCAAAGTGCTGCTATGCCCTTTTTACCTCCGGTTTTCTTCAAAGCATACATCAAGGATATAATTATTCTTGACCCTGTTGAGCCAATCGGATGGCCCTGCGCGCAGGCTCCACCATGGATGTTGACTTTACTAGGATCTAAGTCTAGCTCCTTGGTGGCTAGCATTGTCACCATTGCGAAGGCTTCATTGATTTCAAATAAATCTACTTCGGATTTATCCCACCCTGTGATTTCAAGAATATTTTCAATTGCTCCTATGGGTGCAAGCGTGAATTTCGACGGTTCCATGGAGTTTGTGCTGTGCGCACAAATTTTAGCCATCGGGTTTAGACTAAAAGTCTTAACCGCGGTTTCACTGGCTAAAAGCATCGCTGAAGCTCCATCTGAGATAGAACTAGAGTTAGCTGCTGTAACGGTGCCACCATCTTTGAACGCCGGCTTTAGTTTCGGAATTTTGTCTATTTGAGCATTACCAGGCTGCTCATCTTCGTTAATGACTTTTTGTCCTTGTCGAGTTTTGACGGTTATCGGAACTATTTCTGGAGCCAGAGATTGATTTTCGATAGCAGCTTTAGCCTTGCTCAATGAAGCAATAGCAAATTCGTCCATAGATTCTCTGGTAAGCTGATATTCGTCAGCGACTTCTTGGGCAAAAGAGCCCATTAATCTGGCACTGCTTGCGTCTTCGAGACCATCGGTAAACATTGAATCTTGGATTTCACCGTGCCCCATCCTCAGGCCTTGACGAGCTTTGGGTAACAAGTAGGGCGCATTTGACATGCTTTCCATACCTCCTGTTATGACAAGCTGGTTTGAACCCGCCTTGATAGAATCGAAACCGAGCATTGTTGCTTTCATTCCGGATCCGCATAGCTTGTTAATTGTGCTAGCTCCCGTTTCAACAGGAATCCCCGCTTGGATCGCGGCTTGTCTTGCTGGTCCTTGCCTCAATCCTCCAGGCAGAACACAACCCATAATCACTTCTTGAACTTCTTTTTTTTCTATACAACTTCGGTTAAGTGTTTCCTCGATAGCAGCGGAGCCTAGTTCGACCGCGGATATACTTGAAAAACAGCCTTGTAATCCTCCCATCGGTGTTCTTGCACCGTTTACAATGTAGACTGTTTCATTCATTTGATTTCCCCGTAGTTTGCTTGTGGTTTAAAATGACCATTATAATCTATGAAAAGCTGAATCGCAGTTAGATTCTATAAAAACATAACAAATCGCAAATATTTGAGTCTTTTCCCATTTTGAGAGGTAGAAAAGGATCTAACTCGATACTTGAGAAAAAGAGAAATAGAAAGCTATTTAATTAGGGGTAAAAAAATGTCAGAGAAAGCGAAAAATGCGCTAGCGATATACAAATCTGTTGAAGGACAAGAGGAAGGCGTGGGAGATTGGTTAGAAATCGATCAAGATCGAATAAACATGTTTGCGGATGCGACTCTTGATCATCAATTCATCCACATTGATCCTGAAAAGTCGGCTCAACTTTCCCCATATAAGGTAACCATAGCCCATGGCTTTTTAACTCTATCTCTAATTGTTCATTTAGGCGAGTCGGTGAAGCCACTTAAACCTGAAGCTCTTGAAGGGGTTTTTATGGGGGTAAATTACGGATTAGATAAAGTTCGCTTTCCTGCCCCGGTGCCCGTAAATTCCAGAGTCAGAGCTTCTCACAAGTTTTTATCAGCGGAGCTTAAGGGGGATAATACGGTTCAGGTGAAACGAGAGGTAACCATTGAGATAGATGGCGGCAACAAGCCTGTTTGTGTGGCCGAATCTCTGATTCGCTACATGTACTCGGATTGATCTGACCTAGATTAATTTATATTGTCCTTGCTCTGCAAATTCTGCAGAAAGGTAAGCGTAAATGCCAGATTTTAGTGAAATAGAATTTATTAGGATGGATTCATGCAACCGGATATTTCTTCAGTCGATGAACTTTACTTAAAGGCCGAGGAGCTCTCTCAGGACTTTTCACTCTTTCCTCGAAAAGAGCCTGCGTCCTTTGTAAAAGGCCTTCTGACGGAGTCTCAAATCGACAGCGCCTTAGATGGTTTGAGAGGTATGGAGGTAGACGAGTATATTGCTTCAACAGTTGCGCCTACCGAAGATTCAAAACGCGAGGGCAGTAAACAGATCATTAAAGCGCTAGATTTTCAGATCTCCAACGAGGTTGAAGAGGGCCCACTTTACTGCGCTGAGGTTTTGTTTAAACATAATGAACAACAACGTGTTTTCGGTTTCATCACTCAAAATCGGGAATATAACTCCGGTGTTTGGGGTCCCACGCATCATGCTAAAGCTACCGATATCGCTGACAACTACGCGAAAAAATCGATCCCGATTGTCACGATGATGGACACCCCGGGAGCCGATTCTTATGAAGAAGCGAATGCGGGAAATCAAGCACACTCTATTTCAAGGCTAATAGCCGAACTGTGTAATGTGGACGTCCCAACTTTAGGAATAATTATCGGTCAAGGGTACTCAGGTGGCGCCATTCCCTTAGCGGCAAGCAACCTATTATTTTCCTTAAGAACCGGAGTCTTCAACACAATCCATCCAAAGGGTCTCGCTAATCTTGTAAGA